>NZ_CBFHWH010000024.1:15867-27443 GCF_965659035.1 Aequoribacter sp.
TCCCCGGCTCGGCGCTTGCCGAGGGCTTAACTTGGGACTGGGAAACGCTGCCCGAGTACATGGACTCGATTGCAGCAAAGCCCCACACCATTGACGTTGCGGTTCAGGTAACACACGACCCTCTGCGCGTTTATGTTATGGGTGACCGTGCAGTATCGGATCAAGCCGCTACGCAACAGGATATAGCCGAAATGCAGCGACTCACCCGGGAGGCGTTGCAAGCCGGAGCGATAGGCTTTTCGACTGGGCGATCGGACGTGCACCGCAGTGCGGACGGTGATTGGACACCTTCATCTGAAGCAGGCGGCGCTGAACTTGAGGGTATCGCGCAGGCGTTTCAGGGCCTGAGTCATGGCGTGTTGCAGGCGGTTAACGATTTTAATCTTGAGCGCGAGGGTGACGCTTTTGACGCCGAATTTGATCTAATCGAAGGGTTTGCAAAAGCGGCAGGCGGGCGTCCTTTCTCGCTGAGTTTAATGCAGCGCGATTTTGCCCCTGATCAGTGGCATCGAATTATTGATCGAACAGAGCGTGCGGTCGAGCGGGGGCTGAACATGCATTTGCAGACGGCACCTCGCGGCATTGGCGTGATTACCGGGTTGCAGTGTACCTTTCATCCTTTTATTGGGTTTCCGAGCTACAAAGCGATTTCCCAAAAGCCCTTGGCAGAGCGGGTGGCGATTATGTCTGACCCCGCGTTCAAGAAGCGCTTGTTGCAAGAAAAGTCTGAAAAAGTAGCGGGCGATGGGACCTCGGTTCCACCCATCACTGACTTGCTGTTGGCCGCGATAGATTATGTGGCGGGTAAAACCTTTCTGCTAGACGATAACCCGAATTACGAGCAAAGCGCTGAGACTTCGGTGTACGCCATGGCGCAAGCGCACGGGCAGTCGTCTTTGGGTATGCTCTACGACTTGATGTTACAAGATGGCGGTGAGCAGTTGCTATACTTCCCAATTTACAACTACACCGACATGAACTTCGAGGCCGTGCACACAATGATGACACACCCGCGAGCGATTATGGGTTTGTCGGACGGTGGCGCGCACGTTGGGACTATTTGTGATTCGAGCTTTTCGACTTATTTACTCACCTACTGGGCCAGAGACCGCCAAAGCGGACCGAAGCTTGCGGTTGAAGAGGCAATTCGAAAACTCACATCAGAACCTGCCGATTACTTAGGTATGTCTGACCGCGGTCGTCTGAGTGTGGGTTTAAAAGCGAATATTAATGTCATCGAATTTGACCGTTTGCGCTTGTTTGCGCCACAGATGGTCAAAGATCTGCCTGCAGGTGGCCAGCGCCTGTTGCAGGATGCCGCGGGCTACCGGTCGATGTTGGTGGCAGGGCGAGAAGTACTCGCGAACGATGTCCTAACGGGTGCTTACCCTGGATCTTTGTATCGAGCAGGGCAAGCGTAAAACTACTGTTTGACGTTCTCGCGAACAATGCGCTGTTTTTGGCGGTTCCAGTCGCGTTCTTTGGTTGCATCGCGTTTGTCGTGTGCTTGTTTACCCTGTGCGAGTGCGATTTTGGCCTTGACCAAGTGGCCTTTCCAGTAAAGGCCGGTGCAGACACAAGTTTGGCCTTTTTGCTGAATGGCGGCTAGTATGCGCGCGAGCTCTTTTTTGTGAAGCAATAATTTGCGCGTGCGTGTTGGGTCAGTGACAAAGTGAGTCGATGCCGTGGCGAGTGGCGTGATTTGAGAACCGAGCAAATAAGCCTCGCCATTTTTCATAATGACATAAGAGTCGGTGAGCTGAACCTTGCCCGCGCGCAGACTCTTGACCTCCCAGCCAGTCAATGAGATGCCCGCCTCAAAATCGTCCAGCAGCTTAAAATCGAAGCTGGCTCGTTTGTTCGAAGCGATTTGGTTACTGCTTTGCTTGGGTTTCTTTTTGCTCATCGGCGCATTATACGTGAACCGCTGGCGCCGCACAGTAATTCTTCTCTTTTCAAAGTGCTTATCCTAGGCCATCCTTAACCGATGGATAGGAGACCCTGATTGTTTTTTATTTCCTCAACACATGATGTCTGGCAATCGAGAACCACGTTCTTTTTTGGTTTGATCGCAGCAACTCTGGGGCTAGGTAATGTCTGGCGCACTGCGGGTTTGGCGGCCGAACACGGAGGCGGCGTGTTTTGGATTGTATATACGCTCTTGATGGTTCTGATCGCTGTGCCCATCGTGTTGTCAGAAGCTGTAGTTGGGCGAGCCGCTAATGGTGGTGTTGCAAACGCTGTTGAAGTATTTGCACAGCGCTCAGGAACGCCCCGCCGCTGGGGTGGCTTGGGTTTGTTTGCCGCAGCTTCTGCGCTTCTCGCCGCGGTTTCTTTATTGCTGACTTCTGGCTGGGTGATTGCGGTCGGTTTCGACCTGGCTAAAGGTGAGTTTGCCGCGGTGAGCTTGCTACAGGTCGGAAATTACTTTCAGGCGCTGGATGCCAATCATGACCGTACTCTCGGTCTGAGTTTAAGCGTATTGGCCGGCCTTATCGCGGTATTGATGGTTGGCGTAAAACGTGGCTTGGGCGTCTTTGTATGGCTGGTCAGCTTATTGGTTTTCGCCTTGGTATTTGTGTTGGTGTATCACAGTTTATTGGCAGGCGATATGGCGGCCGCGGGTACTTATCTATTCAAGACTGACGCCAACGCAGTGACCTGGAAAACGTTTTTATACGCCCTCATGCAGGCCATGACGACTTTATGCCTCGGGCTTGGCGTGGTCAGCACTTACGCGACCTATGCGTCCAAAGAAGTCCCTTTAGGACGTGTGATGCTTGCGATTTGTGTGTTTGATGTCGGTTTTGGGGTGCTGGCTGGCGTGATCGCCTATCCTCTGATTTTTGCACAAGATATTACTCCAGCGAGCGGTTTGAGCCTGCTATTCATTGCGCTTCCTAAGGCTTACGGCAACATTGTTCAAGGTGATTTGATGGGCGGCCTCTACTACCTTATGACGCTGCTTGTAATATCTGGCACTGTAATTGCGCTGCTACAGGTCGTGGTGACCCTTATCATGCAACGGACGCGATTATCACGTTTTGTTGCGGCGCCTTTGGTCGGTCTCTGCGTGGCCGGCTTGCTGTGGGCGATCTATGAGTGGATAGAGTCTCAGACGGGTTACAGCACATGGTTAGCCGTGGCCCTCAGTGATCGTTTGCTCAGTACCATACTCCTTCCTTTGGTGGCGCTTGGCTTTGCCTTGTTGGTCGGCTGGCGGGCTAATACAGTGGGTTTGGTGCGAGCCTTGGACCGAGAAAGCCACACATTTATCCGTTTGTGGATGGGTTTGCTGAAATACCTTGTCCCCCTAGCCAGCCTGATTCTGCTGAGCTCGGGGTGGCTGGCGTATTTTTAGCGTGCCGCGGTCCTTGGGAATCGGGTAAAATACAGCATGATAGAAATTAATCGCAGTGCATTATTGCCATATTCCGCGCGCCAGTTATTTGATCTGGTGTCTGAAATTTCCGCCTATCCTGACTACATTCCCGGCTGCACAGGAGCCAAACTGTTAGGTCAGTGGGAGCGCGGTGTAGAGGCAGAGCTGACGGTCTCCGCATTGGGGGTTAAACAGTCGTTCGCAACCCGTAATACGGTGATTGATGGGCAAGAAATCCGCATGGAATTATTAAATGGTCCACTGCAACACCTTGTCGGGCGTTGGCTATTTAAACCGCTGTCTGACTCTGCCTGCAAGATCGAACTCAATTTGGTATTCGAAACTACAGGTTCCTTAAAGAAAATTGCAGCAAAACAACTGGTTGAACGCACCAGCACGACGGTGGTCGATGCTTTGATTCAAAAAGCGCATGAGTTGTTCGGGAGGGGGTCTTGAGCGCGCAAATTACCGTAGAGGTTGCTTATGCCCTGCCAAATAAGCAGCTCATCAAAGCCCTTGAAGTTCCAGTGGGTACCACAGCTCATCAAGCCGTCAAGCTTTCGGCTATTGCCGAAGCCTTTGATGCGACGATACCCGAAGATGGCCCTTTAGGCATATTTGGAAAAGCGGTTGCGAATGAGCATGTGTTGCGAGAAGGCGATCGGGTCGAAATATATCGACCTCTAATTGCTGACCCTAAAGAAGTACGTAAAGAGCGCGCGGCGAAGGCGCGCATTGCTCGAGCGAAGAATAAAAGTTAGTTCGATTCAGTTTCCGCTTCTTCGCTGGTTTCGCTGCTGGGCGGGATCTTGCTGTCAAAATGGCTTAATACCTCGCCATCGAAGTAAACCGTCAGGCGGTTATCAAGTATCTGTACGTCGCCGCGAGAAAAAACGTAGCGGTAATCCCAACGGTCCTCGTTGAAGGAGTCTTCGACTAAGGGGGTCCCCAATACAAAGCGAACTTGTCGTCGCGTCATGCCTGGCTTTAGTTGATCAACCATTTCTTGTGTCACAACATTGCCTTGTTCTATGCCGATTCGATATACGCCCGGGAAACCGACGAAACCACAGCCAGATAGGACAATTGTGGTTATAATGGCGATGAGAATGAGACGCATTGTGAGAAACCTTTAACTATAGTCAGTGCAGTGGCATCATACTGGCCTTAAGCGATAGAGAGAACCCCTAATATGTCTTTTGAAAACCAAGAATTGAAAAAAGCGGGGCTTAAGGTCACCTTACCGCGCCTTAAAATCATGCAAATTCTTGAGGCCAACTCCGAGCAAGGGCAGCACATGAGCGCTGAAGACGTATACAAGGCCCTCCTCGAAGCTGAAGAAGAAGTGGGCTTGGCAACCGTATACCGAGTCCTTACTCAGTTTGAATCCGCGGGTTTGGTGTCACGCCATAACTTCGAGACGGGCCATTCGGTCTATGAAATTGCGAAGGGCGAGCATCATGACCACATGGTCTGTGTGGATACAGGTGAGGTTATCGAATTCACCGATCCCGTGATTGAAGAGCGCCAGCATCAAATCGCGAAAGAGCACGGGTTCGACTTGGAAGATCATTCCTTAGTGCTCTACGTTCGTAAAAAAAGCCGCTAAGAATATTGCCTTAGCAGCTGGGCCGCGTGCGCCTTGGTCTGATCGGTAATGTTCACCCCGCCGACCATGCGGGCTATTTCCTCAACTCGCTGCTCATTCGAGAGCCGTTCAATGACTGTTCGAACGCCGGTATCGTCGTTGTTTTTTGCTATGAGCAGGTGATGGTCGCCTTGGCCTGCGACTTGAGCCAGGTGCGTCACGCACAAAACCTGCGAGTGTGAAGTGAGGCCGTGAAGTCGCTGGCCGACGATGTCCGCCGTCGCGCCGCCAATACCGACATCTACTTCATCAAAAATTAGGGTCGGCGTTACAGCCTGCTGTGCTGTCACTACTTGTATTGCTAGGCTGATGCGAGAGAGTTCACCACCTGACGCAATCTTCGCCAGAGCTTTTAGCTCTCCTTCTCGTTGAGTGGCTATTTTGAATTCGATTTCTTCCGCACCATAAGGCGATGGGATCTCACTAATATGTGGCGTCAATGCAACGCCAAAGCGGCACTGGCCCATAGCCAGAGATTGTAACTGATCGTGTACCTCAGACTGCAAATGTTCGGCGGCAGCCTTGCGCTGCCCCGAGAGGGCGTCGGCCGCCCCGGCATAAGCGGCTTGGATGTTTGTTAACTGCCGCTTGAGTTCGGTAATGCGATCATCTGCGCCCAACAGAGCTTCTAGCTCCAGTTCGTAGGTCTGTAATTTTTGGGCAAGTTGGTCAGGCTGGGTACGGTGTTTGCGCGCTAATTCATAGACTTTGTCTAGGCGCTCGGTAATTTCAAGTAAGCGCTCGGGGTTTAATTCTAATTTGTCGGAGCGGCGCTCGATGTCGCGACGAGCCTCGTCGACTTGGATGAGAGCAGAGTTTAGGAGTTCATAGGCTTCGCTGGTGAGCCCTGATTTTAGTCCCGATTCGAGTAAGCGTATGGTTTGGCGTAAACCATCTGATTGTTGCTCACAATGATATGCTGCTTCTGATAGCTGCTTGATCAGTGTTTCGCCCTGGCTAAGCAGATCTTGCTCCTGCTCGAGGCTTTCGAGTTCGTCTGCGCTGAGTATGACGCTTTGCAGTTCCTCGACTTGGTATTCTAAAAAGGCTTTCGCTTCTTGATTGTCGGAGTTGCCTTGGGTAAGGGCATCCAACTCTTTCTTGACCTCACGAAATTCGTGGGCCAACTCGCGGGCTTTGTGCAGGTAAGAGGTGTCGGTAATCAGTGCGTCAAGAATATGTCGGTGTGTCTTTTTATTCATCAGCGATTGGTGCGCGTGCTGACCGTGGATGTCGACCAAAAACTCACCCAGTTCATTGCATTGTTGAGCGGTGCAGGGCACACCATTGATGTATGCTTTGCTTCTACCCTCGCTGGTGACGATACGGCGCAAAACCAAATCGTCATCGGCTTCGAGGTGATGCTTTGCCAGCCACGCTTGCGCTTGTGCTAAGCCGTGTAAATCAAAGCTTGCACTGATCTCTGCTTTATCTGCACCATACCGAACGCTGCTAGAGTCGGCTCGGTCGCCCAAGCACAATCCCAGAGCGTCAATTAATATGGATTTGCCCGCGCCCGTTTCGCCCGTAATAACGGTCATGCCGGCGTCGAAATCGATAGCAACATCCTCGACGACCGCAAAATTCTTGATGTGAATGTGGGTGAGCATGCGCGGTGTCCTTATAATGCGCTAAATGTCTACTAAGTCATAGAATACTGACTTAGTATGTCATGAGAAACGGCTGGTGCAAATTGATTCAAAATGGCGGTAAT
Organism: Aequoribacter sp.; assembly: GCF_965659035.1. NCBI lineage: Bacteria > Pseudomonadati > Pseudomonadota > Gammaproteobacteria > Cellvibrionales > Halieaceae > Aequoribacter > Aequoribacter sp. Next base: position 22,612 of record NZ_CBFHWH010000024.1, read on the forward strand.
AGACTAGCCTGAAAGTGCTGAGTAGGGTATACCTAAGCGTGTTATAAGAGTAATTAAACGGCATGAAACAAAAAGACGTATCCGAGCGTTCACAATTGGTTTTGCAGGCTTTGGTGAAACGTTACATCCAAGAGGGTGCGCCTGTGGGGTCAAGCACTGTGCGCCAAGAGGCCGGTTTGCCTGTTAGTGCTGCAACGGTACGCAATATCATGTCGGACCTCGAACACAGAGGTTATTTGCATGCTCCGCACACGTCTGCTGGCAGAGTACCGACGGCTGCGGGCTATCGCTTATACATTGATTCATTGTTACAGGTGGACATGCCCGATGCGGCAACCTTTCAGGCTCTACAGAATGAATTGAGTCCCGACCGCAGCTCACGTGACCTGGTACAAGTCACCTCCAACCTGTTGGCCGATATCACGGCTCAAGCCGGGCTAGTTACCGTGCCCCGTCCTGACTCAGCACAGTTTCGGCAAGTCGAGTTTTTGCCGCTGTCGGGTAATCGCGTGTTGGTGATTTTGGTTCTGAATCAGCATGAAGTGCAGAACAAAATTATCCACACCCATCAAGAGTTTGACGCGGATCAGCTGCGCAACGCGGCGGCGACGATCAACGAACGTTTCTCGGGGCGGACCTTTCAAGACATTGAAAGCATCATTACTCAAGAGTTACGAGAGGCGAAGTCTCGTATCGATCGCTATATGGAGGAAAGCTTAGCGTTTGCGAATAAAGCCCTGAACGTCGGTCAATCGAGTACAGAAGATTATCTCATGGCGGGCGAATCTAGATTGCTAGAGTCCGCTTCGCCCGAGGAGCTCGAGCATCTAAAAAGCTTGTTCCAAGCTCTTGAGAGCAAAAAAGATGTGCTGCATTTGTTAGAGCGATCCTCAGTCGCAGAAGGGGTTAAGATTTTTATCGGTGAAGAGGCGGGTTTCAACGCTTTGGGTAATTTCTCGTTGGTGACTGCACCCTACGGCGATGGCAAAAAAACGCTGGGCGTTCTGGGCGTTATTGGTCCGAAACGTATGGAGTACAGTCGCGTGATTCCTATTGTTGATCTTACTGCCCGAATGCTCAGCCAGGCTTTGTCGAATTAAAGCCTTGAAAAAACTGAGTTCGTCCCCAAATCACAGGCAGTGTTTTGTTTTTAATTTGATGTGATGAATAGGGGAAAGCCGTGAGTGACCAAAAAGACCACGAACAACCTGAAGTAAACGAAGAAAACCTGCAGGTAGAAGCGGTTGAGACCGCTGATACTGAGGAGCCTGCAGAGGCCGAGCAAATAAGCCCAGAACTGCAAATCGAGGCGCTAGAGCAAGCACTTGGCGAGGCGAAAGAGTCCGTTTTGCGCGCTCAGGCAGATGCGATTAACGCTCAGCGCCGCGCTGAAAAAGAGATCGAAAAGGCGCGTAAATTTGCGCTTGAGGGGTTCTCGCGCGAAGTCCTTGTCGTCGCTGATAATCTTGAGCGTGCCCTCAGCGTGGTAAACCCCGAAGATGAGTCGGTAAAGCCGATCGTCGAAGGTATAGAGCTCACATTGAAGAGCTTTTCTGACGTGCTCGCCAAATTCAACGTAGAAGCGGTAGATCCTCACGGAGAGCCCTTTGATCCTCAATTACACCAAGCGATGAGTATAGTGCCCAATCCAGAGGTTGAGCCCAACACTGTGATTGCTGTTATGCAAAAGGGTTACACCTTGAATGGGCGCCTTATTCGTCCCGCTATGGTGATGGTTAGCAAGGCAGATTAAGCCTTTTTTCTTAGGGCCCCTTGAAATGAGCAAGCGCGGGCCCATATAGATACCAACGAAATGTTAAGTGCTTTACGAGAGCACGAGTAGGAGAAATATTATGGGTAAAATTATTGGAATTGACTTAGGCACGACGAACTCTTGTGTCGCAGTTATGGATGGCGATAAGCCACGTGTTATCGAGAACTCAGAGGGTGATCGCACTACGCCATCAATTATTGGCTATACCGAAGACGGCGAAATTTTGGTGGGGCAAAGCGCAAAGCGTCAGGCCGTTACCAACCCTAAAAACACCTTGTATGCGGTCAAGCGTTTAATTGGTCGCAAGTTCACTGACGATGTCGTTCAAAAAGACATCAAGATGGTGCCTTACTCGATTGTGGGTGCAGACAATGGCGATGCGTGGGTAGAGGCCAAAGGCAAGAAAATGGCACCTCCTCAAGTGTCTGCGCAAGTTCTGATGAAAATGAAGAAAACAGCCGAAGAGTACCTAGGCGAGCCAGTCACTGAAGCAGTAATCACGGTGCCTGCTTACTTTAATGACTCGCAGCGTCAGGCGACCAAAGACGCCGGCAAAATCGCAGGTCTAGAAGTAAAGCGTATCATCAACGAGCCAACCGCTGCGGCACTCGCCTATGGTATGGACAAAGTCAGTGGAGACAACGTTATTGCTGTTTATGACTTGGGTGGTGGCACCTTCGATATCTCGATCATCGAGATCGCCGAAGTCGATGGTGAACATCAATTTGAAGTGCTAGCAACAAATGGCGACACTTTCCTGGGTGGTGAAGACTTCGACCTTCGCTTGATCGAATACTTGGCGGCTGAGTTCAAGAAAGAGAACGGCATTGACCTGCACAACGATCCTCTAGCTCTGCAGCGTCTTAAAGAAGCCGGTGAGAAGGCGAAGATCGAGCTGTCTAGCTCGCAACAGACTGAAGTTAACTTGCCTTACATCACGGCAGATGCGACGGGTCCTAAGCACTTGGTCGTGAAGCTGTCACGCAGCAAGCTTGAGTCATTGGTTGAAGATCTTGTTAAGCGCTCTTTGGAGCCCGTAAAGGTTGCATTAAAGGATGCGGGTCTTAGCCCAAGCGAAATCAACGACGTGATCTTGGTGGGTGGTCAAACCCGTATGCCTTTGGTCCAAAAAGCGGTCACTGATTTCTTCGGTAAAGAACCTCGCCGCGACGTTAACCCTGACGAAGCGGTCGCGGTAGGTGCATCGATCCAGGGCGCGGTACTGTCAGGTGATGTTAAAGACGTACTGCTACTAGACGTGACGCCGTTGACTTTGGGTATCGAAACGATGGGTGGTGTGGCTACACCGCTGATCGAGAAGAATACGACCATTCCAACGAAGAAGTCGCAGGTTTTCTCGACAGCAGATGACAATCAAACCGCAGTTACCATTCACGTGGTGCAGGGCGAACGTAAGCAAGCGGCGCAAAATAAATCTTTGGGACGCTTTGACTTGGCGGATATCCCGCCCGCACCTCGCGGTATGCCTCAGATCGAAGTGACTTTCGATTTGGATGCCAACGGTATTCTGAATGTGTCGGCGAAAGACAAGGCGACGGGCAAAGAGCAATCAATTCGTATTACTGCGTCAAGCGGTTTGTCGGATGATGAAATCGAAGCTATGGTGCGCGACGCCGAGGCGAATGCCGAAGCCGATGCAAAATTCGAAGCCCTGATTGCAGCGCGCAACAGCTGTGAAGGTATGGTGCACGCCGCGAAAAACACTCTCAAAGAAGCGGCAGAGCACGCGACAGATGAAGAGAAATCGGCAATTGAAGCGGCTATTGCTGAAGCAGAAGAGGCTTTGAAAGGCGACGATAAGGATGCCATCGAAGCCGCCGCGACTAAAGTGACTGAAGCAACGAGTCCTGTTGCTCAGAAGATGTATCAAGCGCAAGCTGCCGCCGGCGAGCAAGCGCAAGGTGCTGATGCACAAGAGGCCGCAGCCGATGACGCGGTGGACGCTGAGTTCGAAGAAGTAAAAGACGACAAGAAGTAATCTTCTGTCGAAACGGACTCGACACCCAGTGTCGGTGTACAATGAATCATCAGCGCGGGTCTTAGTGCCCGCGTTGTTGTAATTGGATTATCTAAGACAGCGTGTGCTGTTGCTAACTAAATGCGATTGAGTTGTCATGTCAAAACGCGATTATTATGAAGTGCTAGGGGTTGCTCAAAACGCCGACGAAAAGGACATTAAAAAGGCCTATCGTCGTATAGCGATGAAATTCCACCCCGATCGAAACTCGGACGACCCCAAAGCCGATGAAAAATTTAAAGAAGCAACCGAGGCCTACGAAGTTTTAACGGACAAAGAAAAGCGGTCTGCTTATGACCGTTTTGGTCACGCGGCGGTCGATGGTTCAGCCGGTGGCGGTGGTGGCGGTGGTGGTTTCGGTGACGGTGGCTTTGGCGATATTTTCGGAGATGTCTTTGGCGATATTTTCGGTGGTGGTCGCGGTCGCTCATCGGGCCCGCAGCGTGGTTCGGATTTGCGTTACACGCTAGATATCTCGCTTGAGGATGCCGTTAACGGTAAAAGCGTTGAAATTAAGGTGCCGACACTCGATTCGTGTGACACCTGTGATGGATCGGGTGCTAAGCCCGGCTCTAGCCCCAAGACTTGCGACACTTGTGGCGGTGTTGGGCAAGTGCGTATGCAACAGGGTTTCTTCCAAGTTCAGCAGACCTGCCCGAGCTGTCGCGGGCGCGGTAAGACGATCAGCGACCCTTGTGGAAGTTGCCGCGGTCAAGGTCGAGTGGAGCGCACCAAAACCTTATCGGTTAAAGTCCCTCCGGGCGTTGATACCGGCGATCGTATCCGCTTGTCCGGCGAGGGCGAGGCTGGACCTAACGGCGGTCCAAAAGGTGACCTGTTCGTCGAGATGTCGGTGCGGCAGCACCCCATCTTTGAGCGTGACGGCAAGCATTTGTACTGCGACGTACCGATTACTTTTGCCGATGCGGCCTTGGGTGGCGAGCTTGAGGTGCCGACGCTTGAAGGGCGCGTTAAGTTGAAGATTCCAGAGGGGACCCAAACGGGTAAACTGTTCCGCCT
>NZ_CBFHWH010000025.1:0-6608 GCF_965659035.1 Aequoribacter sp.
TCGCTTGCACGGCAATTGCGACGTCCTGCATGCTTTCAGACTTTTTGGTCGCAGTGACAATCACGTCCTCAAGCATTTGCGCCTGTGTCAGCGCCGAGTGTGCACTCAAGGCACTGGCCGCAACAACAGAGACAACCGCTCGGTTGATGATTTTCTTTTGAAACATAGATTGCTCCCTTAGCATTTCTGTTTGTGTCGTCTTAACGCTTAAATTCTTTGCGATCGTAGTGGTCAAGACCTAGCCCGATCGACGGATAGTCGTCGACCAGCGTGCTACACCCTACCGAAATTTTACTTTAAGGTCAAAGTAGTTTGGATCTGAGAAACCCCGAAGCGATACAAAACACACACAGACTGACTTATTAAATCGATTTTAAACAGCGACTTATCGTTATAAATCGAAAAATCTCTGATAGAGACCCAAAAACAACTAATTTGAGATCAATACGATGACTGGGCATCGAAGAGCGGTCGCGTTAAATTGGTCACACCCCTGAAAACGAGTGATATAAGAACAGCCGCCGCTTAATAGCCCTCTGTTCTAAAGGGCATTTTTTTAGATCAAAAAAATGTTCGACTCAGGCGCACAAACTATGATTTCCTGAACTTCGCCTTGTGATCAGCGCAAGCTGAATCCCTAACCACAAACCTCGGCTCAGCCGACAAGGAGCGTGTATGAAAAAACACAAGCGTGATGTCTCTAATCGCCACTTTGACCGTGGCTACATGGCAGGAAATCAGGGAAAAAGCAGGGACGACTGTCCCCACTCACAACAAAACCACCGAGAACAATGGCTAGCAGGCTGGCGCGATGGTCGCTCTGACTATTGGGATGGTGTTACCGGGTCAGCCACGCTGCCCAGAATGCTCTCGATATAATCAACGGCTTAGGTTTGCCTGTTTAAAACCGCGGGCGGCTGCGCTTATTGCATCCGATCCGCGATAAATAAAGCCAGTGTAGAGCTGCAGTAGCGAGGCACCTGCTTCTCGTTTCTCGGCCGCCGAGCGCTCATCAAAGATACCGCCTACACCAATAATGGGTAATTCGCCCTTTAAATGCTGGTACAGGGCCGTCACGACTTCCGTAGATCGACTTCTCACTGGCACGCCACTAAGACCGCCAGCTTCCTGTGCATAGGGATGCCCCAACACAGCGTCGCGCTCTATCGTGGTATTGGTAGCAATAATCCCGTCAATCGATGTCTCCATTAACGTATCGGCGACCGATAGCAAATCATCATGGCTCATGTCAGGTGCAATTTTTACGACTAAAGGCACACGCTTCTCGTTAATGGCGTCCAGCCGATAACACTGCTCTCGCAAACTCGACACCAGATGTTTCAAAGGTTCGCCGAACTGAAGCTGCCGCAAGTTAGGCGTATTAGGTGAACTTAAGTTAACCACGATGTAATCAGCATAGCCGTGGACCGCATCGAGACACTGCCGATAATCGTCCAAGGCATTCTCCAATGGGGTCGTCGCATTTTTGCCGATATTGACACCCAAAACACCTGAATATTTTCGGCGCTTTATACGACCGACCATGTGCTCCAAACCCTTATTGTTGAAACCCATGCGATTGATAATCGCTTGGTGTTCGGGCAATCGAAACAGACGCGGCTTCGGATTACCGTCTTGCGGTTTTGGCGTTACAGTCCCCACTTCAATAAAACCGAACCCCAAAGCGCCAAGGGCGTCAATGTGGTCGCCATTTTTATCGAGGCCGGCGGCCAAACCGATGGGATTATCAAAGGTCAAACCCATCACGTGTTGCGGATTAGGTTTTAAGTCAGACGCAATCATCCAGCTCATGCGCAGCGCGTGATAAGCATCTAAGCCTAACATGGCTGCTGAGTGGGCAGCTTCAGGTGGAAGCAAATGGGTAAATTTGGCCGCTAAAGACATAGTTGCACCGAATAACCAAACAAGGCGCGCATGCTACTGTGCTTGAGCTGCGCGGGCAAGCTCAGATAGCTCTCGCAGCACCACTGTGTACACCGCAAAGTCTGGGGTTTGAACTGTTTTTAATTGCGCCATAACGTCCGCCCACCGCCTGAGCGCTGCTTGTTGTCCTGCGCTCCATTGCGTCAAAACCTCGCCCATCGTTAACTGCCCGCGTGTAATAGACGAAATCATGGCTCGACACAAAGACAATTGGATATCAACAATCTGCTCGAGATAGGCGTCTCTAGCCAATACCCGCCACTCGCTATCGACCGGGGTGCTTAAAAGCGCTCGAGTCAAAACATCAAGCTCCAGAAGCCGCTCTACATCGAAAAACAATTGAGCCAAGTCCTCAAGACTGCATTGTAAGGCCGCGGCATTCTGAACTAAGCCAGGAAATATGTGGGCATAATCACTAAGACTAAGCAAATTACACAATCGCGGATCATCAAACAGACTTTGCCATTCTAACTGCCGATGACGCCACCGCGCGCCATCGGCCTCGACGGCTTTGAGGAAGTCCCCAGTCAACAACGATGTGATACCCGATCTAAACGTAGCGGCAGCCCCCTGTAAACTGCCAGGTTCTGCTGGATTGCGAAGAAACCAACGGAGCGTTCGCTTCAAAAGCTGACTCAGCTGCGTCAAGCCTCGATACATGTGCTCTGGCGAGGTTGACTGCCCTTTTTTAACCAAAATCGACCAAAAGTGCTCCAAATCGAAGACATTCAAAGCCATCACATAGGATCGAGCAAACACCTCAGGCGAAGCACCTGTAGCGTGCAACTGTCGAAAATACACATTAGGGCCCAGGCGATTCACCATATCATTGGCGAGCTGAGTTGCCAAAATCGCCGGATACAGGCTGTGCTGCCTTAAAAAAGGGCCAAACTCGCCGATGAGAGCACTGGGAAATGAACGTTCCACCCACGTCAAGAAGGCATCGTCCTGAACCAGACTATCACTCTGCAGCAAACGTTTAAGATGCGATTTGCTCGCGGACAACAAAACGGCAAGCTCTGGCCGGGTAAGCCCTTGGCCCTGAGCCCGCCGCTCGGCGATTTCGTCATTAGTGGGTAAAAACTCCAACGCCCGATCCAGAATATCGATCGCATCGAGCTCTTCAATAAGCTGCTGGTACTCCAGTACCCGTTCGTGGGAATCTTTCGCGAGCAAACTTAAAGCCAAGGTTTGCGAACGATTGTTGTGCAACACATGGCGCGTTACCGATTCGGTATACGATTCAAGCCGAGCCACCCGTGTGGCAGAGTCCAACAAATCTTGTTCCATCAAAGTATTGAGGAAGATCTTGATATTGACTTCATGGTCCGAGCAATCTACGCCACCTGCATTGTCGATAAAGTCAGTATTGCAGCGCCCTCCCGCCAAACAGTATTCAATCCGTCCTCGTTGCGTCATGCCGAGGTTACCCCCCTCACCAACGACTTTGGCGCCAAGCTCTGCACCATTCACGCGCAGCGCGTCTCCCGCCTTATCGCCGACCTCGAGATGACTTTCGGTGGATGATTTCACGTACGTGCCAATTCCACCGTTCCACAGCAGATCTACCTTGGATTTTAACAACAAGTGAATCAGCTCGGTTGGCGTCAAGGTTTTTGCATCAGTTTGCAACAGAGCTTGCATAGGTTCAGACAACACAATGCGCTTAGCACTGCGGTCGAATACGCCACCTCCGTCAGAAATCAAACTCTGATCATAATCCGCCCAGCCATTCGTCGACTCTTTGAATAAGCGCTGACGCTCAGCGAAGCTCGCAACAGCATCTGGACTGGGGTCTATGAAAATATGTTTGTGGTTAAAGGCCGCCACCAACAGCAATGATTTCGACAGCAACATACCATTGCCAAACACATCGCCTGACATATCGCCAATACCGATCGTCACCACGGGATCGCGCTGCACATCCACACCTAGCTCATGAAAATGCCGCTGCACCGACACCCACGCGCCCCGAGCGGTGATACCCATTTTTTTGTGGTCGTAACCAACGCTGCCACCTGACGCAAATGCGTCACCCAACCAGAAGTTAAAGTCGGCGGCGATTTGATTGGCAATATCTGAAAAGGTAGCCGTACCCTTGTCGGCAGCTACCACTAAATAAGGATCATCACCATCGTGCACCACCAACTTCGAGTTTCGAACAATCGCACCCCCAATTTGGTTATCAGTTAACTCCAATAAGGCCCGAATGAATAGCTGATAACAGGCAACACCCTCCTCGTTGCGCTGCTCACGGCTCATCCCCGGATGCACTTGCCTGGCAACGAAACCGCCTTTAGCTCCCACCGGCACGATAACCGCATTTTTGACCTGCTGAGCTTTGACCAGACCCAGCACCTCGGTTCGAAAATCTTCAGACCGATCGGACCAACGCAAACCGCCGCGAGCTACCGGACCTCCGCGTAAATGCACGCCTTCGACACGAGGGGAATAAATATAGATTTCGCGGTAAGGTACCGGTCGCACCATATCGGCGATGACAGCAGGTTTAAATTTAAACGCAAAATGGGAGCGAGTTGCTGAGCCCTCCTGCAAAAAGAAATTGGTTCGCACCGTAGCCTCAAGCAGGCCCCAGTAATGCCGCAACACGCGGTCCTCACCTAGATTTTCTACTTGCTCGAGGCCCCGCTCGAATGAGACAGCGAGGCGCTCAGAAGCGTCGCCCCACTCGGCCCATTGATCAGGGTCGAATTTCGCGTAAAACGCCTTGATCAGGAGCGAAGCCAAGCCCATATGCTGACTTAGCGTCGCGGCCATAAACTCTGGATTGTAAGAAAATAGAATTTGTTTGGAGTAACGTGCGTAAGCGCGCAAGACCGCAACATCGCGCCACGACAAACCCGCACCAAGCAGTAATTGATTGAATGCATCAACTTCTGCTACACCCCGCCAAATCGCCAAGAAGGCGGCTTCGACATTCGTCTTAACGTCATCAATAGTCAGCTGGCTGGTAAATTTATACTGCAGCGTAAAATCTTGAATCCAAAAGTGACCTGCAACCTCAGTCAGAATTTTGTAAGGACGCTCCGACAAGACTCGCAGCCCCATTGACTCAAGCACGGGTAACACATCGGAAAGCGGCAGTGAGGCGCCACGATGGTACAACCTTAAACTGAATTCGCCCTCGTGTGCAGTGGAGGAATGCAAGACTGGCCTCAGGGGCTGAGTTTCGCATAACCGATCGAGAATCAGCACGTCATCGGCCGCAATATCGGCTGCAAAATCGCTTTGATACCCTAAACTAAAGTACTGACCATACTTTCCCACTAAAGTCTGAGCCTGCCGCTTCCCGCGCAGATCGCGCAATCGAGCCTGCAAACGCTCCATCCACCCCTGCGTGATGTCTTGCACTTCAGATTCCAATTCTGATTCGGAATGTCGCTCTAACTGCAAGGGATCGCAAAGAAAAACAAAGTGCACTCGGACTAATACCGATTCAGAGAACTGAGTCGAAAACTCAGCTTCGACAGCTCCGAGTGCTGACATTAAGCTGGATTGGATGCGCTCACGTAACTGAGTGTTGTATAGCTCACGAGGGACGTATACCAAACAATTTGCAAACCCCGTCTGCACATCGCGACGAATAAATAAGCGAGTCTGCCTGCGTTCTTGAATACGGTTAATTGCAGTGACATTTTCCAAAAGTGTTTCGAGATCGGACTGGAACAATTCATCGCGGGGGTACAATTCGATGACGCGCAGCAACTCACGCCCCTCATGCTCTTGTTCATCAAACCCAGCCCGTTCTAATAAGTCGTCAATACGACCACGCAGCCACGGTATCTCGCGCGGATCCTGGTTGTAAGCAGCAAAGGTGAGTAAAATCAGAAAGCGATGAACGCCACAGCAAATGCCGTTCGAATCTACTACGGCCACATCAACGGTATCGGGATAAGCCCACCGATGCACCCGACTGCGAACCGATAATTTCCCGAACCGTATCGCTCCACCTCGCAAGGAGCGGCCCAGATAGTTTGGCACAGAATCGTAACCAACGTTACGGTGCGCTGGGTATTGCAACAAACCCAGTACGTCAGAAACCGTTGTTTGTCCAGCCTCCGACACTTCAAAATATTGGTACCCAAGTAAGGTCGCTTTCCCCGCGGCAAACCAAGCCAGCAACTCGGCGATCTCGGACTGAGGGCTAGGCCCAGCCAACAGTTGCTGTTGCGTCGAAGCGAGCCGCGCTTGAATTGATGTAAAGTTTGACACAACCGCATCGACCTGAGCCATCACATCCGACAGCTCGGGTAATACAACAGAGTCCAAATCTGCTGGCTCCTGCTGCTCCACCTCAAAATATAAAATGCTGATAGGGGTCCCAGTACTGTGACCAACACGTCGCGCGCCCAAGCTGGCCTCGTCCGGCTCAGACACCCTGACGTTGCAGGAAGTGAGCCAATCAATACTGATGTTGAGCCGGTGCAGTGCACCGCGGATCGATGCCGTACAAAAAGGCATTTGAGGGCACACGACCACAATGACGCTATTGTCGCTGTTCCACCCGAAATGATCACGATCGGGCGTCAATGCCTGAATATCGACCGAACCATTGACCCAGGTGTCCAGATAGCTCTGCAACCACTCGATCCTTGCCGCCAAATCCTCAACAGACTGGCGACCAAGATCTTCCATACCCAAAC
>NZ_CBFHWH010000025.1:6617-9580 GCF_965659035.1 Aequoribacter sp.
CCAGATAGCTCTGCAACCACTCGATCCTTGCCGCCAAATCCTCAACAGACTGGCGACCAAGATCTTCCATACCCAAACTTTCGTAAAAGGCGTGCGCGAGTTGCACTAACGAGCCCTGCCTGGGCATATCTTTGCTTTTTTGCTGCAAGTCGTTCGTTAATTCATCAAGCCTTTGTTCTTTCGTCAGCAGCGGCGTCATAGAAATTTCTTACCCTTAATCGACAATTCGCTCGATAGCGCTTGATTTTTGGCTTTAAGCCCTCATAGTACCAAGAACTTTCTGGGCACATACGAGTCCTAACAAACACCTGCTCATTACGAAGTGAGCACGTGGTTGGGCTTTTCCAAATAATACGCCCGAAATCACAGGCATGAAATAGGAGATACTGTGGCACAGTCGGAAATCCGCGCACTCGAAACCTGGTTATCACAGCAAATTGTCGGCCAAGCACACTTGGTTAATCGCCTCGTCATTGCCCTACTTGCTGACGGTCACTTACTTGTAGAGGGTGCACCCGGACTTGCAAAAACCCGCGCGATAAAATCCCTTGCGGACGGTATCGAAGGTAACTTTCATCGGATTCAGTTTACCCCCGACCTGTTACCCGGCGACGTGACAGGCACCGAGATTTATCGTCCACAAGACGGCACCTTCGAGTTCCAACAAGGTCCAATTTTCCACAACCTTGTGCTAGCCGACGAAATCAACCGAGCACCGGCCAAAGTACAGTCGGCGCTTCTAGAAGCCATGGCCGAACGCCAGATCTCAGTGGGCAGCCAAACCTACGCACTACCTAAATTGTTCTTGGTAATGGCAACACAAAACCCAATCGAGCAAGAAGGCACTTACCCGCTCCCAGAGGCGCAGCTCGACCGTTTTCTTATGCACGTTAAAGTCGACTATCCTAACGCCGATGCCGAGCGACAGATCTTGGCGATATCAAGACAAGAAGCCAGTGGAATCCCTGCCACAACGCAGCCTGAGTTAAGCCAAGCCAGCATTTTCAAAGCACGACATGCTGCACTTGGACTACACATGAGCGAGGCAGTCGAGAACTATATCGTTCAACTGATTATGGCGACTCGCCAGCCCAGTGCCTACTCGCCAGAGCTTGCGACGTGGATCGAATTTGGTGCCAGCCCGCGCGCTACGATTGCCTTGGACCGTTGTTCAAGAGTACACGCATGGTTAGCGGGTCGTGACTTTGTTACCCCTGAAGACGTACTTGCTATTGCACCTGACGTACTGAGACATCGTATACTGCAAAGCTTTGAAGCCGAGGCCAATGGCATAGGCACCGACAAAATTATTGAGCAACTACTTCGCTTAGTACCTATTGGATGATGCGAACTCAAGCAATATCGAGCAGAGCACCCCAAGGCGCGCACTGCCGCTTAGATGCTTTGCTGGCAACTCGATATCTCGCGCGCAACCTTAATTTGCACGCGCGCAGCCCTGCACTGGCCCTGTTGGCAGGCCAGCAGAGTAGCTCACGTCGCGGCCGCGGCTTAGATTTTGATGAGGTCCGCAAGTACTACCCCGGCGACGACGTGCGTTCTATTGATTGGAGAGTCACGGCACGGACTGGCGACGCTCACACCAAATTGTTTAAAGAAGAACGCGAACGCCCAGTGCTTATCGCCGTAGATCAACGCAATAGCTTATTCTTCGGTTCACAAACCTGCATGAAGTCCGTATGGGCCGCCGAATTTTCTGCCACGATTGCCTGGGCAGCACTCGAAAACGGTGATCGCATAGGCGGCTTAATCGCGGGACAAGCCGAACACTGCGAACTCCGCCCCAAAGCGTCACGCAGCAGCGTTTTGCACTTTCTTCAAAACTTACTGGCGCTCAATCAAGCCCTGCCTGACCAATCTAAGAAGTCGACGGGGTTGGATTTTGCCGAGCAGCTACTGGCTTTGCGACGCATTAGTCGGCCCGGAACCCATATTTTTATTGTCAGCGATTTCGCCGATTACGCGAGCCAGCAACACCTGCCTCATCTGAGCTATTTGGCCCGCCACAACCGCCTGACCCTCTGCATGATTAGCGATCCGATGGAGGCTGTGGCACCGCCTCCGGGCTACTACCAATTCACCGATGGCGACACAATAGCGGGGCTCGACACGGGCTCTGCGCCAGTGCGAGAAGCCTATGTGCAAACTTTTCAAAACCGGCTCGACACCCTGCGCGCCGATTGTTTGAAAACGGCCATTCCGCTCATCGAAGCGAAAACTACCGATGCCGTGATGGAAGTGCTGCAGCCCTTGTTTGGAGCACGTCGATGAATCCGCAGGATCCATTAGCACAGCTGCGCCCGCTACACCTACCGGCAGCAGACTTCAGCTGGCCGCTGGCGCCAGGCTGGTGGATATTGGCAAGCCTCATCGTTATCGTATTGATCCTAGTGCTCACGGCTTTGTACCGCTACCACCAGCGCCGCGCGGTGTTGCGGCAAGCACGAGCGGAGCTGCGCAAGATTGCCACCCGCTGGGGCGACCGCGAAAGCAGCCAAGACGCGGTAGTTGCGATAAACGCTCTGTTAAAAGCCGTCGCTCTGCACTACCAAAAGGATACGACCACAGCCTCTCTGACGGGCAAAAATTGGCAAGCCTGGCTGCAAAACACCACCCGGAAACGACAACAAAACGCCTGCCAGTTCGACTTTACGTGGCAGGTCTACTCGGGAAACCAGGACCAGCTGTGGGCGAACCGAGAAGCGACACTAAAAGACAGCGAGCGCTGGTTAGCGGGGCATAAGGGACGACATTATGCTTGAGTGGAATTGGCCATGGGCATTGGCACTACTTCCTCTACCGGTTTTGCTGGTCTTTCTGCGATCGCGTGAAACCTCGCAAGAGACGGCCCTTTGGGTACCACAATTTCGACTCTGGCAGTCACTAGGTAATGCGTCTCGCGGACCCCGCTCTTTGTTTCAACGAGGCAATTTCTGGCTGCAGTT
>NZ_CBFHWH010000025.1:9589-25435 GCF_965659035.1 Aequoribacter sp.
TCGACTCTGGCAGTCACTAGGTAATGCGTCTCGCGGACCCCGCTCTTTGTTTCAACGAGGCAATTTCTGGCTGCAGTTTCTCATCTGGAGCGCTCTGGTGTGTGCACTGGCACGCCCCCACTGGATAGGCGAACCTATCCTGCTACCACAAAGCGGACGAGACCTCCTCTTGGCGGTGGATATTTCGGGCAGCATGCGCGTCGAAGACATGGTTATCGCCAATCAGGCGGTGCGCCGTATTGATGCAGTGCGCGACATCGGAGCCGAGTTTATCGAGCGCCGCGAGGGCGATCGAGTCGGCTTAATTTTATTTGGCAGCAGAGCGTACATGCAGTCGCCCTTGAGCTTTGATCGCGACACCGTGAAGCAATTTCTATCGGAGGCACAAATCGGCTTTGCCGGCAGTGAAACCGCCATCGGCGATGCCTTAGGCCTAGCGGTAAAACGCCTTCGCGATAAAGAAGACGGCGATCGAGTGGTCATCTTACTGACCGATGGCCAAGACACCGCCTCTAGCGTCGACCCATTAGATGCCACTGCACTAGCCGCCAATTACGGCGTGAAGGTCTACACCATAGGTATTGGTGCAGACGAAATGCTCGTACCGAGTTTATTTGGCAACCGTCGGGTTAACCCGTCAGCCGAGCTTGATGAAGAAACCCTGTCGGCCATGGCCGAATCTACCGGTGGGCGCTATTTTCGCGCCCGGTCACCAGAAGAACTGGCTAAAATTTACGACTTGCTGGATTTACTTGAGCCCACCCAAACCGACGGTGCGACCTATCGCCCCCAGCAGTCTATGCTGCACTGGCCACTCGGGGTCGCTTGGCTACTTAGCGTGATCTGGCTACTGCGCCAAAGCAATTTGCAGGCCGCTCTCAAAGGAGATGCAAATGAACCTGCCTGACTTGCATTTTTTGCGACCCGAGTGGCTGTGGTTACTGATACCCACCGCGTTTTTTGTGGCCCTTTTGTGGCGCCAAAAAAGCCAGCGCAGTGCGTGGTCTAACATTATTGCTCCGCATTTGCTGGTGCACTTACAATCTGGCGCACATAGACAAAAAACTCAGCACACCGCTAAATTATTGGGGCTGGCTTGGCTCATTGCCATTGTTGGTGCTGCAGGACCCTCTTGGGAACAAACCCCGGTACCGGTATCACAGCAAAAAGCGGCTTACGTTATTGTGTTGGATCTGAGCTACTCCATGTACGCCGAGGACACACAGCCCTCCCGTATCGTCAAAGCCAAACAAAAAATTCGAGATCTTTTGAGCTTACCCCAGGACACGCAGGTCGCGTTGGTCGCCTACGCAGGCGAGGCTCATGTTGTCACCCCCCTTACCGACGATTTGGGAACCATCGAAAATCTAATTCCGGCGCTTAATCCAGGAATGATGCCGGTTCCGGGCAGCGACCCTATCGATGCTTTTATGCGCGCCAAAGCCTTACTGAGCTCTTCTGGCGTACCGGGTGGGAGCATTCTTTGGCTGACTGATGACATCGAAACCAATCAGCTGAGCGAGCTTTCCGATTGGCTAGAAACTGCTGGTATTCGCTTGGCAACAATGGCAATGGGCACATCGGCCGGCGCACCTATTCCCTTAGGCAACGGCGGTTTTTTGCGGGACCAGAATTCGGAGATCGTGGTCCCGTCTGTGCCCATAACGCGACTACGAGATTTCACTGCAAGCCACGGTGGGTTGTTTTCTAACCTGACCTTGGATGATGCCGATGTCCAAGCGGCGGTAGATTTTATGGGGTCCGTCGAAGACCTGAATCGAACCGAAATCGAACGACAAGCCGACACTTGGGCTGACGCGGGCTTTTGGCTGGTAATTCCCTGGCTATTGGTTATGTTAATTCAGTTTCTGCGCAACCCAAGCGGCCGCCTTGCTGGTCTCGTGCTAATCGCCTCGTGTGCGACTCTGTCACACCCCTCACAGGTGCAAGCGCAAGATTGGCAATCGTTGTGGAAGACACCCAACCAACGCGCGGCAGAGCTTCTGCCCAAGGACCCAGCGGCCGCAGCTGAGCTCTTTGAAGACCCAAGATGGGCGGCCATTGCCGCGTACCAGGCAGAGGATCATGATCAAGCCAAAGTTCGATTTGAAGCACTTGAAGCGAACTCAGCCACCGATTGGTACAACCTGGGTAACGCACGAGCAAAGGCAGGCGAGCTGGAGGCCGCCTTAGAGGCTTACAACCAATCAATCTCATTGCAAGAAACCGAAGACGCTGTTTTCAACCGAGATCTTATCCAACAGCTACTTGATCAACAGCAGCAACAGCAACAAGACACGGATCAGCAAGGCGACGGATCACAGTCACAGCAAGATCAAAACAACTCAGAAACTGATGCAAATTCGGGCGAGCAGGAACAAAACCAAGAACAGAACTCCGAGAGCGAATCCAGCTCCAG
This sequence comes from Aequoribacter sp., assembly GCF_965659035.1. Taxonomy (NCBI): domain Bacteria; kingdom Pseudomonadati; phylum Pseudomonadota; class Gammaproteobacteria; order Cellvibrionales; family Halieaceae; genus Aequoribacter; species Aequoribacter sp. Next base: position 12,009 of record NZ_CBFHWH010000025.1, read on the forward strand.
CGACGCCTCTGAGCAAGCCTCAAATTCAGAGCGAGACAAACAGCAGGAGGAAGCTCAAGCACAAAGTCCACAAAACGAAGAGGCACAAGCGCAAGACAACCAAGAGCGAACTGCTGCAGAAAAATCGATAGACGAACAGCAGCAGGCCATGGCCCAACAAGCCATTCAAGAAGCGCGCGAGAACCAGGAGCAGCAGCAAGCGATGGAGCAATGGATACGACGCATCGAAGATGACCCGTCAGGCTTGCTGCGCGAAAAATTCCGCTACGAAAGTGAACGACGTCAAACTCAAGACAGGCCAAGAAATGACAAAAAGATTTGGTAACGACACACCCCTTTTGTGGGTCACCAGCCTCTGTTTGTTGCTGCTCAGCGCGTTAACCCAAGCAGCGGTCGAGGCACGTCTAGATCGCACCCAGCTCGCATTAGGAGACATCGTGACTCTCACGATCAGCTCCGACGGTTCTAACGATCTGAAGCAAATCGACCTGACTCCTCTAGAGCAGAACTTCGAGGTATTAGGCCAGTCGAGTTCAAGTAACATGCAGATTATTAACGGAGCAATGTCTCGCTCAGTAACACTGCGTTTAGATATCACCCCGAAGCGGCAGGGCAACTTACAAATCCCACCACTTCAAGCGGGCTCTGATCTTACCCAAGCGATTCGTGTCGAAGTCGGACCACCCGTGGTGGCGACAAGCGGCGACTCGACCCTTAACTTTCGCGCCGAAGTCGACCAACAAGCGGTCTACGTGCAGGGTCAGTTGCACCTAACGGTAACGATTGAACGTGCGATCAATCTCGATGATTTGAACGTTTCGGAGCTCAACATCGAAAACGCATATGTTCATACGCTCGAGCAGCAAACCTTTCAGCGCACCATTGCCGGTAAGCCATGGATCATTCACGAGCTGCGTTACGCCATCTTCCCAGAGCGTTCCGGGACACTCATTATTCCAAGTTTACGTCTGAGTGGCCGCGAAATTGTGGGCGGCGGCGGCCTATTTTCGCGTTCTCGTTCGGGGCGTTTGTTAACACGCAATACCGAGCCTCTTACCATTGAGGTCAAGCCCATACCCTACAATTACCCCAGCGATGCACCCTGGCTCGTCGCTGAGCAAATCACGCTTGCCGATAGCCTCGACGCTGTCACAGACATTACCGCGGGCCAAGCACTGACGCGGACGATCACGTTATCGGGTCAAGGCGTACAAGGCGTCCAGCTGCCTCCAGTGCCACAAAACCTGCCCGCTCAACTGAAGACCTACCCCGACCAACCCGTTATTCGCGATCAAGAAAGTCGCGACAATCTTCAGGGTGAGCGTATAGAAAGCACCGCTATTATTGCATCAACACCGGGGCCTATTACCCTGCCAGAGATCCGTGTTGTCTTTTGGAACAGTAAAACCAACACACTGGATGCGGCTATCTTACCGTCGCGAACACTGCAAGTTCTGCCCAGGGCCGATCAAGAGCCTGCGGGTGAACGGCCTCGCGATGCCTTCGTTATGGCGCCACCTCCGACGCGCGATCAAGCGCTGAATGAGACCTTAAGCTTAGAGGACCCGCCGACCCTTGCACCTAACAATACCCAGGTATGGCAGTGGATCAGTGCCGCTCTGGCCTGCTTATGGCTGATCACTCTTGCCTGGGCACTCGCGAGTCGAAAACACTCGAGCAACACGCCCCGTGAACCCAAGGTCTCAGTGGCCGACAACCCCTTGCAAAGTGCGATAAACGCCGCTCGAAATAATGACGCGGGCAGTTGTATACAGCACCTACACTCATTAGCGAACACATTGAGCCAGACCCAGCCGGGCCTCAGGCTTGAAGGTCTCGGGAAATCCGTCAACTCAAGCGAGCTCGAGCAAGCGATACAGAGACTATTAGAAACACAGTACAGTGCTAGCCCCCAAGTCTGGAAAGGTTCGGAGCTCGCCCAACTCCTCAGAGAGCAGCGACAGGCCCTGCAAAAGTTGCACCAGTCAGGACAAAGCACTGATCCCCTCGCTTTGTACCCCACTTAATGCTCGCACCGCAGCGCATTCCCTTGCGCTGCGGGCACAAACGCTTTATGAGGCTAGTGACTTAGACACGACCTCAAAGACATCTTTCGACAAATTCTCTTGTGCGGCTATGCGCTCTAGCTCTACCTTCATGCGCTGTGCGTAATTGGGATAATTGCGCCACTTGGTCAACGGCGCCAGCAACCGCGCCGCAATTTGCGGGTTTTTCTTGTTCAGATCGATTACCACATCGGCCAAGAGAGCATAACCCTGCCCCGACGACGCATGAAACTGAACGGGGTTGGCTGAACAAAAAGCCCCCACTACCGAGCGGATCTTATTCGGGTTCAAGTTGTCGTACGCGGGGTGAGCGAGCAAACGTGTTACGCGGGCCAAAGCGTCACCATATGGGTTCATCGCTTGTATTTGGAACCATTGGTTAACCACCAGGGGTTCATCGGCAAAACGCCGATAAAACGCATCAAAGGCCACCTCAGCACGTTTGCCCCCCACCGCGCCTAGGGTGCGTAAGGCACCTAAGCGGTCCGTCAAGTTATCGGATTTCTCCAATAAGCTTATGGCGATATCGGCGGCCTTATCAGGCTGTACAAAGCGCAAGTAATCGAGGGCTGTAAGCCTCAGAGCGCGTTCTGCAATTGCCGCACCTTCCGGCGCGTAAGCCCCTTCAATAGTAATATTCGCGAGCACCTCGAAGTGATCAATGAGGGCTGTCGCTAGGCTTGCTTTAACCGACTCTCGTGCCGTGTGAATGGCTATGGGGTCTGCACCCTGCGACTGGCTATGGACCTCGGCGATGTAATTCTCGCTTGGCAAGATCAAGCTCGTTGCGAGTACAGCTCGGTCACCATCCTGTTCTAGCATAGCCTGAATACTGGCGATGAGGGCCGACAAGGCAGCCTTCTCTCGACCCGAGATTGCCTCATCAACGGCTAGCAGGGCCAATGTTTGCAGGGCATCCCAGCGCAAAAAGCCGTCTTCTTCGCTGGTAATTAAGCGCTGTAAATCGTCGATGGACCAGTCCGCTTGAATTCGTACCGGGGCTGAAAAGCCCCGAAATAAAGCGGGTACCGGCTGCTCTTCAACGTCGTCGAATTCAAAGGTCTGCTCAGCTTGGGTAAGCCGCAATAGGGCTTCGGTATCACTGCGCTGCTCTGAGGCAGTATCCACAAGAGCGAAGCTTAAATTCCCCCGGCTTCCCACCAAGCCCATCAACACCGGAATATCGAACGGCTGTTTGACGCTCTGACCAGGTGTGGGAGGACAGCTTTGTGAGAGCGTGAGCGAATAGCGTTTTTTCTCAGCATCATAAGAGCCCGTCGCTCTCACAACGGGCGTACCCGATTGCGAATACCAGCGCTTAAACTGCGTCAAATCAATCCCGCTAACGGCTTCCATCGCAGCCACGAAGTCATCGCACGTAACCGCCTGTCCGTCGTGCCGATCAAAGTACAAATCGGAGCCTTTGCGAAACAATTCAGGCCCCAATAAGGTGTGCAGCATGCGCACAACTTCGGCCCCTTTTTCGTACACTGTTAGCGTGTAAAAGTTCGATATTTCTATGAAGGAATCAGGCCGAACAGGGTGCGACATCGGACCCGCGTCTTCCGCAAATTGCGCGGTTCTAAGCAAGGTCACGTCTTCGATTCGCTTAACCGCGGCTGAACCCATATCTGAGGAAAACTGGCTATCTCTGAATACTGTAAAACCCTCTTTTAGACTCAGCTGAAACCAGTCTCGGCAGGTGACTCGGTTACCCGACCAATTGTGAAAATACTCGTGCGCCACAATGGCCTCGACCCGCTGGTAGCCTTGATCGGTTGTAACATCCGGACTGGCTAATACCGCCGACGTGTTAAAAATATTGAGGCTCTTGTTCTCCATGGCCCCCATATTAAAATCATCAACCGCGACGATATTAAAGAGCTCGAGATCGTATTCACGCCCGTAGACTTCTTCATCCCAACGCATCGAACGTTTAAGAGCGTCCATTGCAAAATCACACTTATTGAGATCCTTGGGTTCAACAAAAATACGTAAGGTCACCGCATCGCCCGAGGCGGTCGTGAAGCTGTCCTCAATATGCGCTAAATCGCCAGCAACCAACGCGAACAAATAAGCGGGCTTCTTGTGGGGATCATGCCAGACGACGCGATGGCGACCGTTTTCGAGTGGCGCAGCCTCAATCTGATTACCATTGCTAAGTAACACGGGGTAACGCTCACTGTCGGCAGTAATGCTCACCGTAAATACTGACATCACGTCTGGCCGGTCAAGATAATAAGTAATCTTCCTAAACCCTTCGGCCTCACATTGTGTGCAAAACATCGTCCGCGAGCGATATAACCCTTCGAGCGATGTATTTGTTTCGGGATGTATCTCAGTGAGTATTTGTAGCTCAAAGTGGTCGGGGACATTGCTAATCGTTAAAGAATCAGGATCGAGTGAGTACTCATCGCTATTGAGCTCTCGCCCGTCAACAGATAGCGATAGTAGTTTCAGCTCCTGACCGTCAAGCACCAAAGGCACGTCCTTGCCCCCTTCTCGAGCAAGGTTGAGTGTCGATTTAACAAAGGTGCGCTCATCGTACAAATCAAAGTCAAGCGTCACGCTCGAAATAGAAAACGCCGAAGGCTGGTAATCAGCCAAACGAATGGCTTGTGGTTGTGCGTCACGCATGGTGTACTCCTAGTAACTCAGGCGCAGCTCATAGCCGCCAAATTTACGAATATTTAGAACGCCCGTATCGAATATTAAATACTGCCCTTTAATGCCCATAAGACACCCTTCAACAATGGCCTGCTTGTCGAAGTTAAGCGCTTTGACTTTGGTGGGATACGCTGTCACGGGGAATGCAATATCTACGGGGGTTTGATCCTCTAACCACTGAATCGATTGGATGCCATGCGTATGCTGCAATTGCGCCAATTCAGACGCGTAGAGAGTTTTGATCTCATCGCGCTTTACAACCAAATCCATGGGCTCCGCAACCCCTTTTAACATGGCTTGCCATGCGGTTTTGTCGGCGACCGATTGGGCAATCTGCACTTCCAAAAGACCAGACAAGTGGCGGCTACTCACGCGCGCAATCGGCAACGCTTGCGACGCACCCTGATCAATCCAGCGCGTTGGAATCTGGCTGTGTCGCGTTATCCCTACTTTCAAACCCGAGGTATTGGCTAAGTAGACAAAGTGGTCAATATTGCAATTCGCTTCACCCCATTCGGGTTCGCGACAAGTTCCCGCCGCAAAGTGACAACGCTCGGGGCTCATGATACACGTATCGCATTGCGCCAATTTTTTGAAACAGGGGTAACAATAGCCCTGATTAAAGCTTTTCTTAGTCAACCGTGAGCAGGCAACGCACTGAATGACGCCCGTAAACTCAAGCCTCACTGTCTGCCCAATGAGCGGGTTTAACGCTACCGTTTTCTCACCCAGAGGCAAGTCGTATTGCACCACATCGCCCAACCCGGAGTGCATTTTGGCGACATAGCCCTCACTTTGGGTCATTGTTATGACTCCACACCAAGGCCACTTCATCATCACACTCTTCACCCGCTTTATGGCCTTTATCGATGTAGCCAATGCGCTCTTCGGGCGGCAAATTCAGCTCGCCATAGGCAATAACAGCCTGCATTACGTGCTCGCGTTGATGAGGCTCAAGCACACTACCGTCAGGCCAACGACCTATTTCAAGTGCCGTGACGAAACGACGGTATACATCTGGACTTAGCCGCGCGACGGCATCCTGGTAAGAATCAGGCATAAAGTTCCCTAATTACGATTGTTTTGCTGCATAGAAAATACGGTGCGAACTGCTAATGCGATCATCACGCCAGCCAACAAACCACCGACATGCGCGTGGTTGGCAATGCTGCCAAACCCTAGCACATCAATAAAGCCTGTTAAACCAAGTAACAGCCAGCCCAGCATGAAGTACAGTAAAGTGTTCGAGGGCGGAACACACCATCGAGGTGACAACTTACCCCCCAACCAAACCATGGCCAGCAGGCCGTACACAAGACCCGATAGACCGCCAAATATCGAGGGCTCGGACAGTTCTGCCTGAGCCACATTAGCCACTATCGCAATGGCAATGTATGCGGCAAGCGCCCAGGCCGCGCCGAGCGCATGCTCCACACGCCGCCCAAACTCCCAGACCCACAGCGAATTAAACACCACGTGCATCCACCCAAAGTGCAGTATGGCGGGGGTAATCAATCGATACCACTGGGGCGGCTCGCCGCTCAAAGCCCAGCCTTGATCGGTAACCATAAGTGGGTAATAGGTCAAAGCAGTAAGCCAAGACCATTGATCAAACACATGAATCGCCAAAAATACGACTAAACTGACAAGAATAATGCTCAGTGTCACAGGTGCTTTAAGAAAAGCTGTCACTAGCGCAGTCGCACTACTCGGTCTCCTTTGAGGCGCAGTCAGAATGCCCGTGCTCATATCCGCATGTAAACGTCTCGCCACATCGACGTGCATAGGTTGCAACACGTATAAGGTGATGTGATCGGCTTGATGCAACCAGTGATGTCCAATCTTACATCCCCATAAAAGCTTGCTCAGTGCCTTTACTTCGGCTTCTGAGTACAGAGACAACACTTCAAAACCCGAATTCAACTCACCGTCCTAATCGACCAGGGCCGCACTCCAGCGCAGTTTGTCTCTGCAGCTGGCATAAAAACTGTGACCCACAGGATGCAAAAGGGTCAGTCTATGCGGCTTTTTCTTGATTAACACCGAATCACCCGGGCGCGCTGTGATATTGGTCTGTCCATCGCAAGTGACCGGCGGATGAATACGATTACGCGGCAGAATATCAATCCTTATGTCGGAATTACCGTCTACTACAATGGGTCTAGAACTTAGCGCGTGAGGAAACATCGGCACCAAAACTACCGCATCTAAGGACGGGTGCATAATAGGGCCACCACCACTCAAGGAGTACGCCGTCGAGCCAGTAGGCGTCGATACAATCAAGCCGTCGGCGCGCTGGCGATAGACGAACAAATCATTGATATAGAGCTCGTACTCTATCATTTGCGCAGACGTGCCGGAATTGACCACCACATCGTTCAATGCATCGGCCTTAGCAACAACCTCATCATTACGAATAACACAAGCATCTAATAAAAACCGTGATTCCGACTCATACTGCCCGTCGAGAATAAGCGGGATCGCGTGAAGCAGCTGATCAGGGTTGATGTCCGTTAAAAATCCTAATCGCCCCCGGTTGACCCCAAGTACGGGGACCTCATGCCGCGCAAGCGTCCTGGCCGCACTCAGCAAGGAACCGTCACCACCAATCACAATCGCCAAATCGGCTTTTCCGCCAATCTCTGACCGCTCGGCGAAACTATAGCTGACGTCGTCAGGCAATCCTGATCGCAAACGATCCTCCACAATCACCTGGTGGCCGCGCGCGCCCAACATCTCGAGCATGGCCGCAAGAGCAGATGCAAAATCTGCGTCATGGCTGCGCCCCAGTACCCCGATTGTCTTAAATGGTGATGGCATAAGTTTTATTATTCCGCGATAAAGTCGCAGTTTAGCCTCTGTGTGAGCTCAGGCCAACGTTGTTGCCCTCTAGCACTTGTTCAGCGCGATAACTGGATCTAACCATAACGCCAGAGACCACCTCTAAAAAGCCCATCGACAACCCCAGCTCGCGATAAGCCTCAAACTCTTCAGGGGTCAGATAACGATCAATGGGATAATGATTACGCGTGGGCTGCAAGTATTGACCAAACGTGACGATATCGACCTTGGCGGCTCTAAGATCATGCAAACACTCTTCGACCTCTTGGCGCGTTTCGCCCAAGCCTAGCATCAGACTGGTCTTAGTTAAGACGTCTGGACGATGCCGCTTAGCATGCGCCAACACCTCGAGCGTCTGCTCATAACCCGCACGCGGATCGCGCACCGGGTGCGTCAAGCGTTTAACCGTTTCCACATTCTGGGCGAACACCTGTAAGCCCGAATCCACAACGACTTCTACTGCTTTAAGATCCCCCAGGAAATCGGGAGTCAGAGCCTCTACTGCCGTATCCGGATTGCGTTCCCGAACGGCTTGCACACACGCCGCGTAGTGTGCCGCACCACCATCGGGTAGATCGTCACGATTCACCGAAGTCAACACTACATACTTGAGCCCCATTAACTCAACCGATTTCGCGGTATTTTGGGGCTCTTCTGAGTCCAACCAACCCTTTGGGTTGCCCGTGTTGACTGAACAAAAACGACAGGCTCTGGTACATACCTCACCCATCAACATGATGGTGGCTGTTCCCCGACTCCAACACTCGCTCATGTTTGGGCATTTCGCCTCCTCGCAAACGGTCGCCAGCCGATGCTCGTGCACAATACTTTTAACGGCTTCGTATTTAGGTCCGCCCTGTGCTTTAACCCGCAGCCACGAGGGCTTTTTCAGCGGCGTGTATTCCACCTGGGTTTTCTTGATGCCATCTTTGATCGCCTTAAAACCCTGAGGCGTCGTGTACTTTTCACCGCTGTGAATTTGCACTACTGGAATTTGATTCTGATCGCTCAAATCTCACCTCTGCTGCTGGCCGAGCTCAACGTTTACAAAGGTTCTATTGTACTGGCTTTTACCGGCGATCGGTAATCGAGTTTTCCAAAGCTCGTGTGTGTGGTAATACTCCACACAATACCGTGTCTCTGAGAAGGGCGAGACGATAAAGTTTGCGCCAGAGCAAACGCTCGTTCACTAATAATAGGCATTCGAGATTCTCTGCAGTAATATTGTGCTCATAAGACGAAGCGAGAACCCTATGCACTTTCACTACACTGTCACTCAGGGCGACAAATTCAGCGACTGCATTGCGCAGATTGAGGCTTTTCTGCCATCGGATACAGAGGCCATCATCTTACTCGCTACGTCGGATAACACCTGGAATATGAATGAAGTCAGCGACTGGTTACGACAAAGCAAAATGCCTATCGCTGGTGGCTTCTTCCCCGGCGTCATTGCGGCCCAAGAAAAATACCAACACAACACCATTGTCGCTCTCTGTAGCACGAGACCACTGCGCAAATGCCTAGTGAATGGCCTCAGTAAGGGCGAAAACTTTATCTATGCGCAGCTGTCGCAATACATTGGCGCTAAGGAAGAAGGCAAACCCTATCTCGTACTCATTGATGGTTTGAGCCAAAATATCGAGCGTTTCACCGACGTATTTTATCGCACCATGGGTGAAAGTACGGCAACCATCGGCGGCGGAGCCGGATCTCTCGACTTTATTCAAAAACCCTGTCTATTCACCGAAAACGGCATAGCGGAAGATGCGGCGTTGATTGTCGAGTTACCCTCACCACTCAGTGTCGGCATTCAGCATGGCTGGGAGATCTGCGCAGGGCCGCACTTAGTGACCGAGTCTTGCGGAGTTGCGGTAAACCAACTCAACTTTACCGATGCCTTAGAGATCTATCGAGATGAAATTCTGGCGCATAGCGGCATCAATCTCACTGAACATGACTTTTTTGATGTCGCTAAACAGTTCCCTTTAGGCATTGAAAAACTCGATGCCGAGCCTTTGGTTAGAGACCCGATCCAGGCCGATGGTAATACGCTGATCTGCGTTGGCGAAGTACCGCAAAATGCCATGATCTACTTGTTGCAAGGCCATACACAAAAACTGACACAGGCAGCAAAACTCGCGGCAAGTAATGCGGTTGAAGCACATAAAAAACACTGCGACACAGCCCTGTCGACCTGTTTTACCGTGGACTGCATTTCCCGCGTATTATTCATGGATGCTGACTTCACGCAAGAGCTCAGCAGCATCAACAGTGTGTTACCGGAGCAGGTCATACACATTGGCATTTTGAGTCTTGGCGAAATCGGCAATGTCGACTCGGGCCCAATCGAGTGGTTAAACAAAACAACTGTAGTTGGCGTACTGTAGCATGCAACCATTCCAGCTGATCTCGATTCAGCACGAACTTGCCATGGCTATCGGGCAAGACCGCAAGCTTGAAGAACTTTTGGGTCAATTCAGTAAGACCGCGACTCGGCGACTCGGGTTAGCGGGCGTAAGCTGGTACCTGTATAACGCTTTACTGGCCAATGATGGCGAAGAGAACGTCGACGACAATAACCTTAGCCACTTTTTTAGCCTCCCACATGCCGCCAACCCGGTCCCAGCAAACCCATCCGACGAGCCCAGCAAGTCATGGCAAACAGGTGGCTTTTGGATCTATCAACTCAAGCTTCCTAAAGCGGGGTACTTACTGCTAGTTCGTAAGAGCAAACCCATAAGCAATGCAGTCATTGCCGCTTTGCTCCCCATTGCCGAAAAGCTAGCTCAAAGCATCGTCGGGTGTATCGAACATGAAGCTCTACTTAAATCAAACCTGTTATTAACCGAAGCTCGGCAGCGCCTTAATCATCAGCTACAGCACGATGATTTGACGGGCTCATTGAATCGACACGGATTACTGACACAACTCGACCAATGGACACAGAGGCAAACACCGAGTTTTGGGGCCTTGCTCTTCCTCGACTTGGACCGCTTCAAGTGGGTCAACGATAGTTTTGGGCATCACGTCGGCGACGACTTACTCTGCAGTATCACTCAACTCCTGCAGCTACTGACCGGCGAGAAAGGACGTATTGCGCGTTTGTCGGGTGATGAATTTGTCATCCTTCTCAAGAGCACCAACTCCGTACGAGAAGAGGCAGAGTCAATCGCGTTAGACTTGGGGCATCGGATAAATGAGCGCTTAATCTCGCCCATGAAAGCAGGCCGCCATCAGTTTCAAATATCGGCCAGTATCGGCGTAAGAGTGTTTAACGCACAAGAAACCGACTACGCCCTTATCCTGCGAGATGCCGATATCGCCATGTATCAGTCCAAGGTACACCGCAACAACAGGACCGTACTGTACCGGCCAGAAATGTCCCAGGCCCTAGACCAGCAATTGGATAAGGAACGCGAGTTACGTAGCGCAATCTTGCAGGGCAGAGGTTTCAAAATGAGGTACCAAGCTCAGGTCAATAAGCAAGGCGACATTAGCGGTGCGGAGGCTCTAATTCGCTGGGATCACCCCGCTGAAGGACAGTTATTACCAGATCGCTTTATCAAGTTAGCGGAAGATATCGGCATTATGCGAGAGCTGGGCGCTTGGATTGTCAAACAGGTACTCGCAGACTTTAAAACCGCATTGGACAGCGGACTTCCGCCGTCGTTCGAGCGGATCAGCATTAACATATCGCCCAATCAACTTGAACAACGCAATTTCGTTGAGTGGCTTACTGACACTCTGCAGCAGTTCGGGGTCCCAGCCGAACGGGTGTGTCTAGAGCTCACGGAAAATGGATTTGTGGGGAGTGTTGAACCCATCATTCAAAAAATAAGACGCCTTACTGAACTCGGGGTTCACGTCGCTATCGATGATTTTGGCACAGGCTACTCGAGCCTGCGTTATCTGCAAGAATTACCGATCGACATCGTCAAAATTGACAAGGCGTTCATACGAGGTGTGGATAAAGATGCTCGAACGGCCAATCTTTCCGAATCCATCCTGAACTTGTGTCACGCGCTTAACATGAAAGCTGTGGCAGAAGGTATCGAAACCCAAGGAGAAGCCGACGCTTTAATCTCGCAGGGGTATGAGCGCCTGCAGGGGTTCCTCTACTCTAGACCGGAACCCCTGGATACACTTCTTGCACGTTACAAGTCGTAGCCGCGCTCGTCATGTAAGACAAGGTCCAAACCCTGCGTTTCGTCATCGACATCTACACGCAAACCCAACAGCGCATCCACCACCTTCAGCAACACGTAAGAGACCACCGCCGTAAACACTAAGGTGCTTATAACTCCGATGGCTTGCACAGTCACCTGTCCACCCACGGAGTTGATACCTTCGGAAAAGCCGTTACCCGACAGAATTCCAATACCTGGCGCGCAGAATACGCCGGCCAATAGGGTACCCAGAATCCCGCCAACACCGTGAACCGGGAATACATCTAAACTGTCATCGATTTTCAAGCGCAGTTTAATAAACAGAGTCGCGTAGTAACATACCACGCCACCGGTCAAACCAATCAGCACGCCGGCCGCTGGCCCCACAGAGCCCGAGGCAGGAGTGATACTTCCAAGGCCGGCAACCATACCGGTCACAATACCTAAGACCGAAGGCTTGCCATGCTTAACCCACTCCATTGTCATCCATGCGAGCGCACCCGCCGATGCAGACAAATGCGTCACCAAAATGGCTTGAGCCGCACTGCCATCTGCTGCCAATGCCGATCCACCATTAAAACCAAACCAGCCCACCCACAACATTCCCGCACCAGTGACCGTCATGGTTAAGTTGTGCGGAGGAAGCGGCTGATTTCCGTAACCTTTTCTGGGACCCATCACGACCGCCGCTACAATTGCCGCGACGCCAGCAGTGATGTGTACGACTGTACCACCGGCGAAATCTTGCAAACCCATGCCTTGCAACCAGCCACCGCCCCATACCCAGTGGCAAACAGGTGCGTAAACCAATATCAACCACAGTGAGCTAAACAGCAGCATGGCAGAAAAACGCATACGCTCGGCAAACCCACCCACGATTAACGCGGGCGTGATGACCGCGAAGGTCATTTGGAACATCGCAAAGGCCATAGAGGGTATAGAACCTGACACCGACTCGCCCGACATCGCCGCTAAAAATACATTGCCGAGATCACCCACCCAGGGGCCCTGGTCATCGGTGCTGCCAAAAGCTAAGGTGTAACCTAAACCAAACCAAAGTAGTGACATCAACCCGGTCAGCGCAAAACATTGCATCAGCACAGACAAGACGTTCTTAGAGCGCACAAGCCCTGCGTAAAATAGCGATAAACCGGGTATCGTCATAAACAACACCAGAGCACTCGAGCTTAATATCCAAGCGGTATCACCCGATGAAACTTGGGCATTAGCTGATGATGCGAAAAACAATAGACATAATGCTGACGCGGCAGCATAAACTGGCTTGAGCATAGAAATTCCTCTTGCGGAGATCTTTATTTTGTACCGAAGTGTACGAGCAAAAGAACTAAAATCCAGTTTCTCCGCCACAGAAATCAAAATGCACCAAAACATTGCACGTTTAGGGCCGTTTGCACCATATCGGCACCCTTTTTGTCGGATTTTGGTGCATCGAAATTCAACACTTCAATGCTATACTTCGCGTTTTACGCGGGGTCAAAATCATGCAAATTGCTAAAAATTCGGTCGTAACGTTCCACTACACCTTATCCAACATTGGGGGTGAAGAACTCGAATCGAGCGATCAAAATCAACCCGCACTGTATCTGCACGGGCACAACAACATTATGCCCGCGCTGGAAACCGCACTCGAAGGCAAGCAGGCTGGTGACGAACTTTCAGTCACCCT
>NZ_CBFHWH010000026.1:0-13823 GCF_965659035.1 Aequoribacter sp.
CAGCAGACGCCTCTGAGGTATTGCTAGTGTCTGTTGATTCGGCTTTGGCCTCTTCAGTCAGGTGGTTCTCTGTTTCCTCTTCGGCGGCTTCTGCCACTCGTGGTGTCGTTACCCCGTCTTCGCTGCTCGCTGTCGGTTGCGCTGTGCTTTCTGACGAGTTGATCTCAACCGGAGCTTCAGGTGCAGCTTGCGCCTCTTCTGCGACGGTATCAGTGTTGGCTTGCTCTGCGCTGGCTACCGCTTCGACTGGTTTTTGTGCTTCTGCGTTTGCAGGAGTTGGCTCTTCAGTCGGCACTGCTTCTGCCTGCGTTGCCGCTACAGCTACAGCATGCAGGGCTTCGTCCGCGATCTGTTCACGATTTGCACGTTCGCGAGTGGGTGCACGGCGCTGATTGCGAGGTCGACGCTTGGGCTTATCTTCACGCGCGGGCTCTGCGGTGTCGGCAGACACCTCTGTCGTCGTTTGCTGCTCGCTCTCGGTCTGGCTGTTGGCGCGTGACTTGTTAGGACGACGACGACGTCGCTTGTTGCTACCCTCGCTATTCGTACCGCGCTCGTTATTGCGGTTATCGTTGCGATTCTCACTCGGTTTGCGGCGGTTTGGCGTCTCTTCGTCGCGCTTGCCTTTTTTCTCAGCAGGCTTCGCTTTTTTCGGTTCACCGAACAGGGCATGGACAATTTTCTGCCATAAGGACTTGGGCTTTTTGTGTTGTTTTTTACGGTTGTCTCTGCGCGGTTGTTTAGCTTCGGGCTTTGTATCGGCCTTGGGAGTGGGCGCAGGCGCTTGAGTCGGCGCAATAGACTTAACAGCTGCCTCAGGCGCTTTAGCTTTGGCGTCTTCTATTTTAAATAGATCGGTGTCCGGAACGGCGACGTCGACCTTATAGCTCACTTCGCGCGCGCCACTGACTTCATCGTCGCGCAGTCGCTGGACATCAAAATGGGGCGTTTCCATGTTGGGGTTTGGGATGACCAAAACACGGACGCGAGCGTTCGCTTCGATGGTCGCCAAAGCGATACGTTTTTCGTTGAGCAGATAGGCGGCGACGTCCAATGGCACGTGCGCGCGGACTTCGGCGGTACGGTCTTTAATGGCTTCTTCTTCAAGCAAGCGAAGGATGGATAGCGCCAGAGATTTCGTGTCCCGAATGATGCCTTGGCCGGTACAGCGGGGGCAAACAATAGCACTGGTTTCGCCCAGCGAGGGACGCAACCGTTGCCGCGACATCTCCAACAAACCAAAGCGTGAAATTTTACCGACTTGAACGCGCGCTCGATCGATAGCGAGTGCGTCGCGTATGCGGTTTTCCACTAAACGTTGGTTTTTGGAGGCCAGCATGTCAATGAAATCGATAACGACCAAACCACCCATGTCGCGAAGACGCAGCTGTCGAGCAATTTCATCGGCCGCCTCTAGGTTGGTTTGTAGCGCGGTCTCTTCGATGTCGCCACCGCGAGTCGCTTTGGCCGAGTTAATATCAATTGAGACAAGGGCCTCGGTTGGGTCGATTACAATCGAACCGCCTGAGGGTAGCCGCACTTCTCGTTGGAACGCGGTTTCGATTTGCGCCTCAATTTGAAAGCGGTTGAACATTGGGATTGGATCTTCATACAGCTTGATTCGATCTCGATACTGCGGCATGACTAATCCCACGAAGTCGCTCGCTTCGCGGTGAGCATCGGTTGAGTCGATTAGAACTTGGTCGATGTCGTCGCGCAAATAGTCGCGGACTGCTCGCACGATCACGTTGCTCTCTTGGAACAACAGGGTGGGTGCCCGGAATTCATCGGCCGCTTTCGTGATGGCCTCCCACAGCTGTACGAGATAGTTTAGATCCCACTGCAACTCTTCTGAGCTGCGGCCAACGCCGGCCGTGCGCACAATAACACCCATGCCGTCAGGGATGACCAATTCGTTAATGGCGTCACGCAGCTGTGAGCGGTCATCGCCCTCGATGCGACGTGAAATACCACCGGCTTTGGGGTTATTGGGCATGAGCACCATGTAGCGACCCGCAAGGCTGATGTAGCTGGTAATGGCCGCGCCTTTATTGCCGCGTTCTTCTTTATCGACTTGAATGATGATTTCAGTGCCTTCTTTCACCAAGTCTTTAATTTTGCTGCTGTCGCCCGCTTTACCTTTTTTGCTGTAGTACTCGGGTGCAATTTCTTTCAGGGGCAGAAAGCCGTGTCGCTCGGCGCCAAAGTCGACAAACGCGGCCTCGAGACTGGGCTCGACGCGGGTAATTTTACCCTTGTAGATGTTGGCTTTTTTCTGGGTTCGGGTGCGATTTTCAATATCGAGATCGTAGAGGCGTTGGCCGTCTACTAAGGCAACGCGCAGCTCTTCGGGCTGAGTTGCGTTGATTAACATTTTTTTCATGGACGTTTTCACTCTAGGTGCGACGTCCGGCGAAGCGCTGCAATTGTCAACAACATCAGAGGGTACACGAGCTTAATGATCGTGTGTTTGTGCACGTATTTCCGCCGCTTACAGCGGGGGACGGGGCTCTTGTACCCAAGCTGCTCGGTAATGCCGGCAGCTCTCTCTCGTATCGTTTAGAGTTTCTAAACGTTCGATCAAACCTGTAATCTTCACCGGCCATTCGCGCGGTTACTGTTTAGCTCGGTCAGGCCCCTTGCCTGGACCGAATTCCGCCGTGTGCGGATTCCTGCGAGGCGGCGGCGCGGTTTTCTGTCTGTATTCATTCGCCTATATGCGCCGCGGCGTTTATACTGCGCTTATTCGCAGTGTGTGATCGCTGAGTCGGGCACTCGCAGTGCGCGAAGACTAACAGGAAACTGCCGATTCATCAATGATTTAATCTCTATGCCTCAAGAAAACAATCAGGCCCCAAAGCGCCAAGTTGCCTACCATCAAATCGATGTTGACGAAGCGGGACAACGCTTAGACAACTTTTTGCTGCGCTGGTTTGCACAAGTGCCCAAATCGCGCGTTTATAAAGCAATACGGGGCGGGGAAGTGCGCGTCAACAAAGGGCGCGCGAACGCAATGTATAAGCTCTTAGAGGGCGATGACATTCGTATCCCCCCGCTTGGCGAACGCGCCCTTCAAACTGAGGGAGCTTTGGTGGCTAAGCATTGGTTGGATGGCGTAGAGCGTGCGGTGCTGTATGAGGATGCTGACTTCATGATCATAAACAAACCCTCAGGCCTTGCGGTGCACGGCGGGAGTGGCTTGAAGTACGGTTTGATAGAAGTGTTACGGCAGTTGCGGCCAGAGGCGCGCCGCTTAGAGTTGGTTCACCGACTCGATCGGGATACATCGGGATGCATCATGATCGCAAAGAAAAACAGCGCGCTGCGACACTTGCACGCGCTGCTGCGTGATCGTAAGTTGACCAAGCGTTATCACGCTTTAGTGTACGGCAAATGGCCTAGAGCGCAGAGATTGGTGGACGCGCCCTTGAAGAAGTTCGCTTTGGCCTCCGGTGAGCGTATCGTGCGGGTGAATGAAGAGGGGCAAAAAGCAAAGACGGAATTTGCGACGCTTAATCGCTATCCGGGTCTTACTTTGGTCGAAGCGAAACCCATTACTGGGCGAACGCATCAAATTCGGGTGCATGCTGCACACCTCGGTCACTGTTTATTGGGTGATGATAAATATGCACACGAGGGAGCTCACGAGCTCGCAGCAAGCATCGGATTGAAGCGTCTATTTTTACATGCAGCAAGTCTTGAGTTAATTGCGCCCTCTGGAAAGTCACTCAATGTCAGTGCTCCCTACGATCAGGAATTAAACGAGGTAATAGAACGCTGTGTTAGTCGTATTTGATTGGGACGGCACCTTGTGTGATTCGGTGCTTCGTATTGTATTGGCAATGCAGGCTGCAGCCGCCGATTGCGGCGTCAATGTGCCCCTAGACAAGGAGGTTAGGCATATTATCGGGCTCGGCCTGCCTCAAGCGATGGAGGTCTTATTTCCCGAGACCCCTGACAAGCATCTAGATTTGGCCAAGGCCTATTCCCAGCATTTTAGTGAATCACAAACACTCCCTGACGTGTCCTTGTTTGCCGGTATTGAGGATATTCTGGCAGAGCTAAAAGAGGCGGGTGCCACGCTCGCCGTAGCGACGGGCAAGAGCCGTCGGGGCCTGAATCGGGTGTTATCAGAACTTGGTATGCAGACCCTGTTCGCGCACACGCGCTGCGCTGACGAAACGCGTTCAAAACCTCACCCCTTGATGCTTCATGAGCTGCTTGATGAGGCTTGGATGACGGTAGAGCAGGCTGTTATGGTGGGTGATTCGATCTATGACTTGGCAATGGCAGAGCAGGCGGGGATGGCCTCAATTGGTGTGACCTATGGTGTCCACACCCGCGAGCAACTTTTGCCACATCAGCCCTTGGCGGTGGTGGACGACGTTGGTGGGCTAAGATCTGCCTTGGAGGTCTGGCGGCGGAGTTTATGAAGCCTTAAGCTCAGTCCATTAAGTTGGCTTCGCGCAACATTGAGCACACGCTAATCAGCGGTAGGCCCTCAAGCGCTGTGGGGTCGGTTGAGCTCACTTCGGTAAATAAGCTGATACCCAGTCCTTCGACTTTGAATGAGCCTGCACAGTCAAGGGCGGGTTCTGTCGCAACGTAGGTTGCTATATCCCGATCGCTGAGCTCTCTGAACGTCACCCGCGTGTCCACTACATGCGAGTAACAGAGACTCGAAGCACGGTTCGATAAACAGACGGCAGTGTAAAAAGAGACGGTTGATCCAGAGCACGCGCTAAGCTGTTGTATTGCCATATCATGGGTGCCGGGCTTGCCGAGAGTGCGCTCGTGGCACGCGAGCACCTGATCGGAGCCTAGTACCCAGGCATCAGCGGGCGCTAATGGCGTTTGCGCTTTCGCTATTGCCAGTCGCAAAGCGAGTGCTCGTGGGTCCTCGTTTGCGCTTGGTGTCTCATCAACGCCGGGGTCAAGGATCTCAAAAGTGAGCGATAATCGGGCTAAAAGTTGAGCTCGATAGCGAGATGTTGACGCCAGCACTAACTTTTTCGCTGTGCCGAGGGCTAGGCGTTCGTTTTCCTTTGACAAATCGTAGGTCACTCCCTATCATGCGCGCCCTATGAAACAGGGCCCATTGCCGAAATGCTTTGACGCGCGTAAAGCCTGTGTAAAAGAGCTTGAGCTGAGCGGTAGTGTTAAGGCAAGCGCTTTATCCAGATTAGCGAGCGTTGTGAGCTGCGAAGATACCACGATTAGCGCTTCATTGCGCTTCTTGCGTGACGAACAGCGCAGGTTCGTGGTAACCGTCGATGTGGCGGGTGATGTTGGCGTGCGGTGTGAGCGGTGTTTAGACATCATGCCTTTGGCGGTAGAAGCACACAGTACACTGATGTTGTGCAGCTCTGACGAGCAAGCACAACAATGTCCTAATCAGTACGAGCCTTTGGTGTATACTGGTGAAGAGTTGGACCTGTATGAAGTTATTGAAGAAGAGTTGTTGCTGGCATTGCCCGTAGCGCCGATGCATGAAGCCATGTGTATAGATGCGTTGCCGGAATTAGAAGCGACACCCATAGTAGAAGATCGGAAGCCAAACCCTTTTGCGGTGTTGGCCAATTTAACAAACGACTCCAACGAGTCGTAAACCACAACAGGGTAGTGTTATGGCAGTTCAAAAAAGCAAGAAGACTCGCTCGCGTCGCGGTATGCGTCGCTCGCATGATGCGCTTTCGGGTCCAACCTTAAGCGTTGACTCGACCACTGGAGAGACGCATCGTCGTCACCACGTTTCTGCTGATGGCTTTTACAAAGGCCGTAAAGTCGTAGAAACCTCAGAAGACTAATTCTGAATGCGGCGCTTAACGCGCCGCAGTCCCCTCGCTAAACCGTTCGGGTTGAAATTATGACCACCTTAACTGCTTTCGTGTTTCCTGGGCAGGGTTCTCAGGCACCTCAAATGTTGGCAGACTACTACCAGCAGTCTTCTATTTTCAAAGACACGTTCGTGGAAGCCTCTGACGCGTTGGGCTTTGACCTCTGGGATCTCATTGCCAACGGAGATCAAGAAACCCTGAGTTTAACCGCGAACACGCAACCCGTGCTGCTTGCCTCTAGTGTTGCAATTTACCGCGTTTATGAATCCATGTGCGGTCTGAAGCCGGCACTGATGAGTGGGCACAGCTTGGGCGAGTTCTCAGCACTTACTGCAGCAGGCAGTATTGCGTTGGCAGATGCCGTACGCCTTGTTCGTCGTCGCGGCGAGTTGATGCAAGCCGCGGTTCCAGCGGGTGTCGGCGCGATGGGTGCGGTGATTGGCCTGGATGATCACGTCATCGTTAAAACCTGCCAACAGGTTGCGAGTGATACGGGTTTAGTCGTCGAGGCCGTCAACTTTAATGCGCCAGGGCAAGTTGTTATTGCTGGGCATAAAGAGGGAGTGGCCGCTGCCGAGACAGCGCTGAAAGATGCCGGTGCCAAGCGTGTTATGCCATTACCGGTGAGTGCGCCGTTCCACACTTCATTGATGGAAGTCGCTGCTCAAGCCTTGGGTGAGTCTTTAGCCGCCATAGAAATACGCTCTCCAGACGTTGGCGTTGTTCACAACGTGAGTGCCGAAACTGAAGATGAGCCCGCCGTGATTCGTGAGTTGCTGGTGAAGCAGCTCTACAGCCCTGTGCGCTGGACGCAATGCGTACAGTCGATGGCGACTAAAGGGGTTCAATGCTTGGTTGAATGTGGTCCGGGCAAAGTATTGTCGGGCTTGGGTAAGCGAATTGATAAAAATTTAGCATGCGTCAGCTTGAGCAGTTATGAGGCTCTGGAGACTTATGCGGTAGAGGTGAATGCATGAGCGAACAAAGAATTGCATTGGTGACGGGCGCGTCGCGCGGTATTGGCGCGGCAATCGCGGATGCCCTGGTCGCGGCGGGTATGATTGTCGTAGGCACCGCGACCAGTGAGAAAGGCGCGGCGTCCATTGATGATCGCCTAGCGGCTTCAGGCGGTGCGGGTCTGGTGTTAAACGTGACCGACGAAGCGAGCGTCAATGCCTGTTTAGAAGTGATCAAAGCGCGCTTTGGTGTGGCGACGGTGCTGGTTAATAACGCTGGCATTACCGCGGATAACCTGCTGATGCGCATGAAAGATGACGAGTGGTTTAGCGTAGTCGATACCAACTTAAATGCATTGTATCGGGTCTGCAAAGGTGCCGTAAAAGGGATGACTCGTGCTCGCTGGGGTAGAATTATCAATGTCTCGTCGGTGGTGGGTCGTATGGGTAACGCGGGGCAATCCAACTACGCTGCAACTAAGGCTGGGGTAGAGGGCTTTACTCGGGCCTTGGCGCGCGAATTGGGCTCAAGGAATATTACGGTGAACGCAGTCGCTCCTGGGTTTATCGAAACGGACATGACAGATGCTTTGGGCGACGATGCCAAGGGTACGCTGTCAGCACAGATTCCGCTGGGGCGACTCGGTGGAGCAGATGAAGTAGCGGCTTTGGTGGCATTTTTAGCCAGCGACGGCGCTGCCTACATCACAGGGGAAACCATTCAGGTTAATGGTGGAATGTACATGGGTTAATGCTTTTTTTAAAAAAGTGTTACTCAGTCTACAAAAACAAGGTAAAATCGCCACTCGAGAAGTGGTATGGCATCAAAGTCAAAACTCAGGAGTGATTAAAAATCATGAGCAGTATTGAAGAACGCGTAAAAAAAATCGTAGCAGAACAGTTAGGTGTTAAAGAAGACGAGGTTTCTAACGAAGCATCATTCGTGGAAGATCTCGGTGCGGATTCACTCGACACTGTAGAGCTGGTTATGGCGTTGGAAGAGGAATTCGAAACTGAAATCCCTGACGAAGAAGCCGAGAAAATCACGACGGTTCAATTGGCGATTGATTACATCAATACCAACCTAGCTTAGGCTTCAAAAGCCCAAGCAGGAAGCCGCAACTAGAGACTAGTGCGGCTTTTTTTATGGGTGTCAATACGCTTTTGGTGTTCAAAAAACGGCGGAGATAGGCATGAAAGGTAGACGAGTCGTAGTCACGGGTATGGGCATGGTTAGCCCCTTGGGACACAACGTTAAGGATACTTGGAACGCATTGTTAGCGGGCAAAAGTGGTGCTGCACCCATCGAGACTTTTGCTACCGAGGCTTTTTCAACCACATTCAGCGCCAGTGTGCGAGGCTTGGATACAGATCCTTACATCCCGGCCAAAGATGCGCGCAAAATGGACGTGTTTGTCCAATACGGCATGGTTGCTGGTATTCAGGCCTTTGAGGACAGCGGGTTGGAGATTACCGACGAAAATGCCCCCAGAGTAGGGTGTGCTATTGGCTCTGGCATCGGCGGTATTGGTGAGATCGAGAAAAACTCGCTTTTGGTCGCTGAACGCGGGCCCCGTCGCATCAGTCCATTTTTTGTTCCCGGGTCCATCATTAACATGATCTCAGGGAACTTATCCGTTAAGTACAACATGCAAGGGCCGAATATCGCAATCGTAACGGCTTGTACTACGGGTACACATAATATCGGCATGGGCGCGCGCATGATTAGCATGGGAGATGCCGACGCGATGTTGGCAGGCGGCGCCGAAATGGCGACTACCCCAGTTGGCCTCGGTGGTTTTGCAGCGGCGCGAGCCCTATCGACGAGAAACGATGACCCCTCTGCAGCGTCTCGGCCCTGGGATAAAGACCGTGATGGCTTTGTTCTAGGCGACGGCGCCGGCGTTTTGATGTTGGAAGAGTACGAGCATGCTAAAGCGCGTGGTGCAAAAATTTATGGAGAAGTCGTGGGCTTTGGTATGTCGGGTGACGCCTACCATATGACTCTGCCACCCGAAGATGGCCGCGGCGCCGCGGCGAGTATGCAAAACGCATTGAACGATGCGGGTGTTTCAGCCGACCAAATTGCCTATATCAACGCCCATGGCACGTCGACACCGGCCGGCGATATTGCCGAGACTCATGCGGTAAAACGGGTGATGGGCTCGCATGCGAGCAAGGTTGCCGTAAGCTCGACCAAATCGATGGTAGGGCATCTGTTGGGTGCCGCGGGTGCGGTTGAAGCTATATTCTCGATCTTGGCCTTGCAAGAACAGGTTGCACCGCCCACGATTAATTTAGACAACCCCAGCGAGGGGTGTGATCTGAACTATGTGCCGCACAGCGCGCAAACGTTTGTTGGTCGTTACGCATTGTCCAACTCGTTTGGGTTTGGTGGTACCAACGGAACCTTGGTTTTCGGCAAAGTCGAGTAGCCTCTGGTGAGCTGGGTGCTTGTTCACGGCTCGGATCGTCAAACCCTAGCGCCAAACGACCGGGCGGCGCTTTACGGGGACGCCTTATTTGAGACTCTGCTGTGGGCGCAAACACATCTTGTCTTGGCGTCTCTGCATTGGCAGCGCTTATTGTCAGGCGCTGCGCGACTTAAAATTACGTTGGATCCCCAAGTGTTCCAGGCGTTCGTTACAGATATTGAGGCAACACTCAAAACCCAGGCGTCAGATAGGTTCTGTGCGGTGAGATTCAGCGTTCATAGGTCGGTTGATGCGCGGGGCTATGCGTTCAGTGATCAGACAACTCCGGAGTTGGTTTGTTTAATTAACACTGCGCCGATGTCTAGTCCTAGGCCAGTTGATCTTGGTGTGAGCCCCATACACTTGGCCCGCCAGCCCCTATTAGCTGGCCTAAAGCATGCTAATCGATTAGAGCAAGTCATGGCTTCCCAGTCCTTAGCGGATCAGGGTTACGAAGACGGCCTGATGTGTTTAGAGACGGGGCCAGTGGTGTGTACAACGCGCGCCAACGTGTATGCCTTGATTGATGATGTTTGGCACACGCCCTTACTTAACGATGCTGGTGTGGCCGGAACCCGAAGAGCTTGGTTCCTGCAACAGAGTGAGCAGGGATATTGGCCTGCAAAAGAGAGTGAATTGACGCTAGATCAACTGTATCAAGCCGATGCCGTCATGATATCCAATGCATTGCGGGGTTTTCAGGAGGTTGGGTCGATCAGTGGTCGTCCGCTTCGATCCTCGCCCCAAATAGCGGGCATCAAACAGCGATATACTGATGTGCTCGCCCTGGAGGCATGCTGATGCGCAAATTGATCGGGCTCGCGCTCGTCATTGCCGTAACCTGCGTTGTTGTGGGTGGACGATGGTGGTACGGGACGACGACTTGGACAGGGCAGCCACAGGTGTTGGTCGTAGAGCAAGGCGCCAGCATGGGGCAAGTCGCGGACACTTTGGCGCGGCAGGGCATGGTGACAGCACCAACGATATTTGCCTTTGCCGGACGACTGACGGGCGCTGATCGCGGTATTCGTGCCGGTCACTACCAGATAGAAGATGCCATGAGCCCACGTGCTTTGATGCGTCTGCTGGTGTCAGGTGAAGCACACAGCTACAAAATCACTCTGGTAGAGGGTAGAACGTTTAAGGAGCTGTTGTTGACTATTCAAGGCCATCCTCATGTTCGGTCGGAGCTGGATGGGGTCGACGATCCTTGGATTGCGAAAACGTTCGCAGAAGTGAATGGTCCTGAAGGATGGTTGTTTCCGGACACCTATTATTTTTTGGCCAATACGACCGATCAAGCGATCATTATGCGCGCCTATCAAGCGATGCTGAGTACTCTCGATCAGATTTGGGAGAACCGAGCCGAAAACTTGCCAATATCGACTCCGTATCAGGCGCTTATCTTAGCCTCACTTATCGAGAAAGAGACGAGTCTCGGGTCTGAACGAGCCGATATTGCCGGAGTTTTTATTCGGCGACTGCAAAAAAGCATGCGGCTACAGACCGATCCGACCATTATTTATGGTTTGGGGGAACGCTATCAGGGCGACATCACTCGGGCGCATCTTCGTGACAAAAATAATATCTACAACACCTATCAGCATGGCGGTTTGCCACCAACGCCTATCGCTTCGCCTGGTCGAGCGTCGCTGGAGGCAGCGGTAAGACCTAAGCAGGGTACTGCGCTATACTTTGTGGCCGACGGCGAGGGCGGCCACGTATTTTCCGATACATTGGCGGCGCATGAGCGCGCCGTCAGGTCGTATCTGAACAAACAAAAGCAATAAAGGTAGGTCATGCGAAAAGGCTATTTCATCACTTTCGAGGGTGGCGAGGGAACAGGCAAAAGCACTCAGTTAGCGCTAGTTAAAGAGGCGCTTGAGCAAAGAGGTATTAAGGCTTGCGTAACTCGCGAGCCAGGTGGCACTGAATTGGCTGAAGAAATCCGTGGCGTTTTGCTGAGTCCCCGCAATGAAACTGTAGATCCGACTACCGAGCTCTTGCTGATGTTTGCCGCTAGAGCTCAGCATTTGGCGAGAGTGATTTTGCCCGCTGTTGATCGAGGTGAGTGGGTCTTGTGTGATCGTTTTACCGATGCCACATACGCCTATCAACATGGTGGACGGGGTGTAGATGGAGATAAAATTGCGACTTTAGAGCGTTTGGTCCAAATGGGGGTCAACCCTGATCTTACGCTGTTATTTGATGCACCCATAGAGATCACCCTGCAGCGTATGCGAGATCGAGGAGCGCTGGATCGTTTTGAGCGAGAGGGCTTGGAGTTCATGCAGCGTGTGCGCTCGGCGTATTTAACAAGGGCGAGGGGCGAATCCGAGCGGTTTCGCGTGATTGACGCGACGGCGACTGTAGATGATGTTCGTGCATCGGTAAATTTACATCTCGAACCACTAGTGAACGCCTGGGTGTCAGTTTGATGGCCACTATTTTGAGCTGGCACAAACCCGTGTTGGAGGAATTGGCTGGTCGGCGCCAGTCAGAGCGACTGCCACATGCAATGCTTCTGACGGTGGGTTCGGATCCCGAAGCCACGGCTCTAGCTGCTGCGTTGCCCCACTTTATGTTGTGTGACAATCACAATGCGTGCGGGCTTTGCCGGGCCTGTCGATTGCTGGAGCAGAGCGCCCACAGTGATTATTACCTCTGTCAACCCGAGGGCTCGTCTAAGGTGATCAAAGTCGATCAAGTTCGGGCGCTCTTGAACCTCGGAGCCAAAACGGCAAACTACGCGGCTGGTAAGGTGTTAATTTTGGCTCCCGCGAGTGCGCTAAACCGAAATGCGGCAAATGCTTTACTGAAATTTTTGGAAGAGCCGCCAGCCAATACGTATCTATTCTTGGTGTCCTCTCGTACCTCACAGTTACCGGCGACTGTCATGAGTCGCTGTCAGAAGCGCATTGTCGCTAGACCCGATCCAAATCAGGCGCTCGAGTTTTTGCAAAACCGAGGATTAACTGACCAGCGGGCGCAAACGTTGCTCCGGTTAGCGAGTAACGAGCCGCTCTTGGCCATAAGTATTGAGGACAGCGATGCCGCTGACGCCTTGATAGGGGCGGTGGGCGTCGCCGAGAACTTGCTGGCGGGCGAAGCCACCGCCAGGGAACTCGGACAAGCCGCTCAGGGTCTAGACGCGCAGTTGTTGCTTATGGTGTTAATTGCCAATGCACATCAATTTGCCATGGCTGAAGCGAGCAAGAATACGCTGAATACTCGCTTGCTACAGTGGCATAAGGCATTGGTGGAGCTGCACGGCACCTATCACCGATCGCCTAACATCAATATCCCCTTGGCCTTAGAGCAACTTTGTGTAAACATCCTCTGAGTTGAGGTCGAGATGAACGGAAGGCACATGGCAAAAAAGGCGATACCTAGCAGTGGACAAGGTTTGCTGTCGCTGACGATCAAAGAGCAGTCGGTGCTTTATTCTGCGTACATGCCATTTTTGCGTAACGGTGGACTGTTTGTGCCCACCACTAAGAACTATGCCATTGGTGATGAAGTGTTCATGTTGCTGAATCTAATGGACGAACCCGAAAAAATTCCTATCACGGGTCAGGTTGTGTGGATCACACCCAAACAGCCGCAAGGCAACCGCGTAGCGGGCATTGGCGTTCAGTTCAGCGATCAAGACTCTTCGGTCAACGAGAAAATCGAAAAGTATCTGGTTGGCATATTGCGCTCTGACCGTCCTACTCACACCCTGTAATGTCGTCTGCGCGGCCCCGATTCGTTGGTGTTATCGAGGGTTTCTACGGTCGCGCTTGGGCGCAGAGCCATCGGAATCAAGCGGCTTCTTGGTTTGCTGAGCTGGGCTTTAACACCTACATTTACGCTCCGAAATCACAGACTTATCTTCGATCTAAGTGGCGGGATCCTCTTCCTGACTCAGAGCTAGAGTTGCTTGATCACATGGCGCGAGCCTACAGGGCAGCGGGGCTGCAGTGGGGTATCGGACTGTCACCCTTGGGGGTAAACCGGGGGTTGAGTCAAGCTGACAAGCGGGCCTTGCGCAATAAGCTCCAAGTCATTTCAGATCTCAAGCCCGATATCATTGCCGTGCTGTTTGATGATATGAGTCACAGTACTGTTGACACTGCATCCCGTCAGCTGGATTGTTTGGCGGAGGTGGCGCAGGCGTTGCCCCAGGCACATCGTATGGTTTGTCCCACCTACTACTCGCCCGATCCTGTGTTGGAAAAAGTCTTCGGTCCCATGCCTCCCGGTTATATCGAACAATACCAAGCAGGTCTGAGCGATACTACAGGGGTGTTTTGGACAGGGCCGAGTGTTTGCTCTGATAGGGTGAGCGAAGCGGATGTTCAGGTTGCTAAACAGCTGTGGGGCGAGACTCTGGTGCTGTGGGATAATTATCCAGTGAATGACGGGCGTCTTAGATCGCAGCATTTGTACCTGAAGCCATTGTCCGCTCGCTCCCCGAATTCGCGTCTGCAGGGTCACTTGTGTAATCCCATGAATCAGTTGCATTTGTCTTTACTCGGCTTATCGGGGTTGTCAAAGCTGTATTGCCTAACTCC
>NZ_CBFHWH010000026.1:13833-25389 GCF_965659035.1 Aequoribacter sp.
TTGTGTAATCCCATGAATCAGTTGCATTTGTCTTTACTCGGCTTATCGGGGTTGTCAAAGCTGTATTGCCTAACTCCCGAGAGCTCGGCTATTGAAGTTCTTCGGCAAGTGCTTGGTGGAGACTTTATCGGCTGGTTGTCGGCCAAAGCGGATCAATTTGAGCATACTCGTTTAGATGACCTGTGCCCTAGCGAGGTTGACAGCCTGCGGCAGTCACTGCGGGAGTTTGCTGGTCAGGGTGCCCGAGAGTGCTTGGATTGGCTCGCTGGTGGGTATCGTTTCGATCCCGCTTGCCTGACGGAATGAGCCCGCGGTCGAAAAAATAAAAATTTTCACCTCAACAGTGCGTTGGTATGTTGAATGGACCCAATCACTGTGGCACAATCGCGGCCCTTGAGTGATTTGCTCGTTACAACACGAGCGTGTCAAACAGTATGCGGAAGTGGCGAAATTGGTAGACGCACTGGATTTAGGTTCCAGCGCCGCGAGGCGTGAGAGTTCGAGTCTCTCCTTCCGCACCATACAAAGTTCTAACATACGGCTATTGCTCTGACAGCCGCCGTTTCTAGAGGAAAAACAATGCAAGTATCACTCGAAACGACCTCAGGTCTTGAGCGTCGTTTGACTGTCGGTGTACCCGCGCAGCGTATCGAAGATGAAGTCAACAAGCGTTTACAGCAAGCGTCAAAGAATGTCCGTCTCGATGGTTTTCGCCCAGGCAAAGTGCCTTTCAAAGTCATTCGGCAACGCTTTGGTGAGGGTGTTCGTCGCGAGGTGATCGGCGAAGTGATGGGGCAGACGTATCAAGAAGCGATCATGCAAGAAAAGCTTCGTCCTGCGGGTCAGCCCTCGATTGAGCCAAAGCAGCTAGATGCCGGCAAAGACCTTGAATACGTTGCAATCTTCGAAGTATTTCCCGAAGTCGAAGCCCGTGATCTGAAAGAAACCACGGTTGAGCGGCACGTTGCCGAAGTGACAGACGAAGATGTGGACAACATCATCGAAATTTTCCGCAAGCAGCAAGGTAGCATGCAAGAAGTTGAGCGTGCGGCCGCTGAGGGCGACACGGTTATTATCGATTATCTCGGTAAAAAAGACGGCGAGCCTTTCGACGGTGGTGCCGCAAACGACAGTTCTTTAGAGTTGGGCTCGGGCCGCATGATTCCTGGCTTTGAGGATGGTATCGTTGGGCTGAAAGCCGGCGACGAAAAAACCCTAGAGCTTAGTTTCCCGGAGGACTACCACAACGACGATTTGAAAGGCGCGGCGGTCACGTTTGATATCACGGTTAAAGCCGTTAAAGAGCAGGTCTTGGCGCCGATGGATGAAGCGCTGTTCGAGCAGTACGGCGTAACGGAAGGTGGCGAAGAAAAATTCCGAGAGGAAATCGCGGGCAACATGAAGCGCGAGTTGAAAAACGCCGTTACAGCGTCGGTGAAGAAGCAGGTTATGGATGCGGTTCTCGCGACTTATGAAGACGTGGCTGTGCCCAAAGCATTGGTCGATCAAGAGATCACAGCCATGCGTCAACAAATGTTTCAACAATTCGGTGGCGCGCCAGCGCAGGGCATGGATTTAGAGTCCTTGCTACCTGCCGAGATGTTTGTCGAGCGTGCGGAGCCTCGCGTAAAGTTAGGTTTGGTTTTGGCAACCCTGGTTTCTGAGTACAACATCAAGCCTGACGCAGATCGCGTGCGTGAG
The DNA here is from genome assembly GCF_965659035.1 of Aequoribacter sp. Classification (NCBI taxonomy): domain Bacteria; kingdom Pseudomonadati; phylum Pseudomonadota; class Gammaproteobacteria; order Cellvibrionales; family Halieaceae; genus Aequoribacter; species Aequoribacter sp. Next base: position 15,535 of record NZ_CBFHWH010000026.1, read on the forward strand.
ACGATTGAGGAAATTGCCTCAACCTATGAAGATCCTGCCGAAGTGGTAAATTACTACTATAGTAACCAGGAACAGCTTAACGCGATTGAAAACCGCGTCTTGGAAGACCAAGTGGTCGAGAAGCTTCAAGAACAGCTGAAGGTTGAAGACAAAGCGTGCAGTTACCAAGAGGCCATTAGCGCAGGTCAGGCAGCAAACGCAAACTAATCCTTGAACTAGACGGAGAGTAGTTTATGCAAACGGTAGAGAACCTAGGTTTAATTCCGATGGTGGTGGAGCAAACCTCTCGAGGTGAGCGCTCTTACGACATCTACTCGCGTCTACTGAAAGAACGCGTCATTTTCGTGGTGGGCCAGGTGGAAGATCATATGGCTAACTTGATTGTGGCGCAGCTTCTGTTCTTAGAGTCAGAAAATCCCGATAAAGATATTCATCTGTACATCAATAGCCCCGGCGGCTCGGTGACTGCAGGGTTGGCGATATACGATACTATGAAGTTCATCAAGCCTGATGTCACCACGACATGTATGGGGCAGGCGGCTTCGATGGGTGCGTTCTTGTTATCGGCCGGTGCGAAAGGTAAGCGTTATTGTTTGCCTAACGCGCGAACAATGATTCATCAGCCCAGCGGCGGCGCACAGGGCCAGGCCACAGACATCGATATTCAAGCTAAAGAGATATTGATTATTCGTGAGCGCCTCAATCGTTTGATGGCGGAACATACGGGTCAGCCTATCGACGTGATCGAGCGTGATACCGAGCGTGATCGCTTCATGAACGCCGAGCAGAGCAAAGAGTATGGCCTAGTTGACGAGGTCGTCACCTCTCGCACTTGATCGCTATCTGACACCGAATACGTGTCAGATAGACTTGCAAAACCGACGAAAACCCATCATCGTACATTGAACTACTTGTACACACGCTAGGATAAAGAATGGCGGACAATAAAATGCCCCCAAAAGACGATAACGCAAAGCTTCTGTATTGCTCCTTCTGCGGCAAGAGCCAGCACGAAGTGAGGAAACTCATAGCGGGGCCTTCGGTATTCATTTGCGATGAATGCGTGGACTTGTGTAACGACATTATCCGCGAAGAAATTCAAGAAGCTGCCAGCGCGGAATCCAGCGATAAACTGCCGGTGCCCAAAGAGATTAACGCAATTCTTGACGAATATGTGATTGGCCAACAGCGCGCGAAGAAGGTGCTATCGGTAGCGGTCTATAATCATTACAAACGGTTGCGCCACGGACAGTCGAGCTCCGATTCGGTGGAATTGGGCAAGAGCAACATCCTGTTGGTAGGGCCGACCGGCAGCGGTAAGACCTTGCTTGCCGAGACCCTAGCGCGATTATTAGATGTGCCCTTTACTATCGCAGACGCGACGACTTTGACTGAAGCGGGGTACGTGGGCGAAGACGTTGAAAACATCATCCAGAAGCTGCTTCAGAAATGTGACTACGACGTCGAAAAGGCGCAAGTCGGTATCGTCTATATTGATGAGATCGATAAAATTAGCCGCAAATCTGACAATCCGTCGATTACTCGCGATGTGTCTGGCGAGGGCGTGCAACAGGCCCTGCTAAAGCTTATCGAGGGCACCGTTGCATCAGTGCCTCCCCAGGGTGGACGCAAACACCCGCAGCAGGAGTTCCTGCAGGTAGACACCTCCAACATCTTGTTCATATGCGGTGGCGCGTTTGCCGGTTTGGACAAAGTCATCACCAATCGTTCGGCAAAAGGCGGTATCGGGTTTAATGCCGAGGTGAAGGGTAAAGAGCAAAAGAAAGAGTTTGGCGAGATTCTTTTCGACTTAGAGCCCGAAGATTTGGTGCATTACGGATTAATCCCCGAGTTTGTGGGTCGTCTTCCCGTGATCGCTACCTTGGAAGAGCTGGATATTGAGGCTTTAGTTCAGATCTTGACCGAGCCGAAGAACGCCCTGACTAAACAATACAAACGTTTGTTCGAGATGGAAGGGGTAGAGGTCGACTTCCGTGAAGACGGCCTGCAGGCAATCGCGAAGAAAGCGATGGAGCGAAAAACTGGCGCCCGCGGACTGCGGTCGATCTTAGAAGCCGTTTTGCTGGATTCGATGTACAGCATTCCCTCGCGCGACGATGTCGTGAAGGTAGTGGTCGATGAGTCGGTGATTAACGGCGACTCTGAGCCTTTGCTGGTCTACCAAAACAATGAACCCGCGCCCAAGGTGAGCTCGGCCGAGGATTAATCGTACCTCGCTCTTGCATTTTGGCGTAAGGTCCCCAAGTAATGGGGTATAACAACACCCTCGGAGCGATGCGATGTCTGTGTCTGACACTTTAACCCTGCCTTTGTTACCGCTGCGCGATGTCGTGGTTTATCCGCACATGGTCTTGCCGTTGTTCGTGGGCCGTGAGCGGTCCATTCAAGCGCTTGAGCATGCTATGAACAACGGCAAGCAAGTGCTGTTGGTCGCTCAGCGTGACTCGAACAAAGACGATCCCTCGCAAGAAGACCTGTTTTCTGTCGGAACTGTCGCGACAATTTTGCAGTTGCTAAAGCTGCCTGATGGGACGATTAAAGTGCTGGTCGAGGGTGATTTTCGTGCCGCGCTGTCGGATGTGGCTGACACTGAAGGTTACACCATAGCGACTTGTCGAGAGATCGCGAGCGAGGAGCCTGAGGATACAGAGGCGCAAGGGTTAAATAAATCGACCTCGGAGTTGTTCGAAAAATACGTTAACACCAGCAAAAAAGTGCCATCCGAAGTGTTGTCATCGCTGGTCGGTATCGAGGAGCCTGGGCGTTTAATCGATACCATTGCCGCACATCTCGTAGTCCCTATCGAGGAAAAGCAGGCGTTGCTGGAGTTGGCCTCTGTAACTCAGCGTGCCGCCCATCTGATGGGCCTTATGGACGCGGAGCTCGATCTGTTTCAGGTGGAAAAACGCATTCGTGGTCGCGTAAAAAAGCAGATGGAAAAGTCTCAGCGCGAGTACTATTTGAACGAGCAAATGAAGGCTATTCAAAAAGAGTTGGGGGATTTAGATGATGCGCCCAACGAGATGGAAGAAATTCAGAAAAAAATCAAAGATGCTCGCATGCCAGAAGAGGCTCAAGCCAAGGTTGATGCCGAGCTTTCTAAGCTCAAAATGATGTCTCCGATGTCGGCCGAAGCCTCGGTTGTTCGAGGGTACATCGACTGGATGGTCAGTGTGCCATGGTCGAAGCGGAGCAAAGTCAAGCACGATCTCAAGCGCGCCCAAGCCGTACTGGACTCCGATCATTATGGACTCGAGGAAGTCAAAGACCGAATCTTGGAATATTTGGCAGTGCAAAAGCGAGTGCGCAAGGTCAAAGGACCTGTGCTGTGTTTGGTTGGACCGCCAGGGGTAGGTAAGACGTCCTTGGGTGAATCGGTTGCGCGCGCCACGAATCGAAAGTTCGTACGTATGGCGTTAGGTGGCGTTCGAGACGAGGCGGAAATTCGTGGGCATCGCCGCACGTATATTGGGTCAATGCCCGGTAAGCTGCTGCAAAAAATGGCGAAGGCTGGGGTTAAGAACCCGCTGTTTCTGCTCGATGAAATCGATAAAATGGGAATGGATCATCGAGGCGATCCAGCGTCAGCGATGCTCGAGGTGTTGGATCCAGAGCAAAATCACGCCTTTAATGACCACTATCTGGAAGTGGACTACGACTTGTCAGACGTCATGTTTGTGTGCACTTCTAACAGCATGAACATTCCCGGGCCTTTGCTTGACCGCATGGAAGTCATTCGCATTCCCGGATACACCGAGGATGAGAAGCTGAACATTGCGCAGCGCTATTTGATTCCGAAACAGTTAAAGGTGAACGGTCTCAAAGTGGGTGAGGTCGAGATGTCAGAGGGTGCCGTGTTGGGTATGATCCGGTACTACACCCGCGAAGCGGGCGTTCGAGCGCTTGAACGTGAAATTGCCAAACTAGCACGCAAGATTGTTAAGTCACATGCTCTAGGCCTCCATAAAGGCGCGCAACACGTAACGGAGGAAGACCTCGAGACCTTGCTGGGCGTTCGCAAGTACAACTACGGCGTCGCCGATGAAGAGAATAAAATTGGTCAGGTTACGGGGCTGGCCTGGACCTCGGTGGGTGGTGAACTACTTACCATTGAAGCAATGGCAGTGCCCGGTAAGGGCAGACATGTGAAAACGGGGTCCCTGGGTGACGTGATGCAAGAGTCCATCGCCGCCGCCACAACGGTGGTGCGTAGCCGAGCACAAGGTTTAGGCATTCCCGCGACCTATTACGATAAGCACGATCTGCATATCCATGTGCCCGAGGGTGCTACCCCGAAGGACGGCCCAAGTGCCGGTATCGCAATGTGCACCGCTTTAGTGTCCGTTGCAACGAGCATCCCTGTTCGCGCCGATGTAGCAATGACGGGCGAAATCACCCTGCGCGGTGAAGTTCTGCCCATCGGTGGTCTCAAAGAGAAGCTGCTGGCGGCTCGGCGGGGAGGCATCAAGACCGTGATCATTCCTGCGGAAAATGAGAGAAATCTGCAAGAAGTACCTGATAATATTAAAGAAAGTTTAAATATCCACTGTGTGAAGTGGGTTGATGAAGTTCTTGACTTAGCATTGGAGCGCCGTCCAGAACCTCTGACTGATGAGGCCTTCTTAGACTCAGTTGCGCAGCAGGTGCAAGATGAAAAAGTGTCAAATGAGGAGAGAATTAAGCCTCATTAGCAGATCTTTGTTGACCCTGCTTAAGAAGCTGGTATAAAGTCGGGTTGTGTTTGACACAAGCAGGAAAGCCGCGTCTTTCCTGAGTTTTAAGAATTTAGCAAGTGTTATTTTGACCTTGGCAGTTTGCCAATTGACACGTCAAAAAGCGCAAGCTAGCGTGATTACGGCGACCTGTTTTGGGGCCGTTACTTTGAAGCAATCCATAAGGGGAACAGCGTGAATAAAAGTGAATTAATCGATGCCATCGCAGCATCAGCAGACATCTCTAAAGCATCAGCAGGTCGTGCGCTAGACGCGGTCGTTGATTCTATTACGGGTGCCTTGCAAAAAGGTGACTCAGTTTCTTTGGTCGGCTTTGGCACCTTCCAAGTTAAGCCTCGTGCAGCTCGTACAGGTCGTAACCCACAGACTGGTGCGGAAATTCAGATTGCAGCGGCCAACGTTCCTGGTTTTAAAGCGGGTAAAGCTTTAAAAGACGCTGTAAATAGCTAGTAACACCCCCTGCAAGCTTGGTATCCTACGCGCCTTCAGCGACGTGTGCGCTAAGCTTGTATGTGTTTAGACAAAAGCGCACTTACAAGTGCGCTTTTTTTTGCTAATCGGATCAAAAAGTCATGCTTCAAGATATTAGAAATAGTACGCAAGGCCCTGTTTTTAAAGTAATTGTGGGTTTGATCGTCCTATCCTTTGCGCTGTTTGGTGTGGAGTCCATCCTACTCGGTGGCAGTGATGACTCTGTTGCCCTTGTTAATGGCGATAAAATACGCGCGGTGGAAGTGCAACAGGCCGCGAACCGACAGAAACAGCAGATTGCATCAATGTTGGGAGAAAATTTTGATCCCAGTCTAATCGATGATGCGCAGCTGTCCGCTCGGGCATTGGAAGGGCTTGTCGGTAATAAACTTCAGCAGCAATGGGCTGAGTCGCTCGGTTTGACCGCATCAGATGTGCAACTGGGTGCTCAAGTCGCCGCAATACCTGCCTTTCAGATAGACGGTAAATTTTCTGCTGAGCTCTACAAGCAATCGCTGGCAGCAGCGGGATTTACGCCGTTAACGTTCCGCGAAGCTCTTCGAGTTGACGAAATAGTCAAACAGCTCAATGGTGGCTTGTTGGCGTCCGAGTTCGTGACAGCCGCCGAAGCCCAGGCTTTAGCGCGAGTCAATGGCGAGACACGGAGTGTGCGCTACGCCAAGGTTGCTGGGGATCGTTTTCAAAATACTGTCGAAATCACTCAAAGCCAGATTCAAGCATACTATGATTCGAATGCGACTCAGTTCGTTTCAGAAGAGGCAGTGGTGCTTGATTACATCATGTTGCGCGCCGATGATTTTGTGGAGCCTGTCGCTGAGGCAGATCTCAGGGCAGCCTATGAGCAGGAGATTTCGAGCTATGCGTATCAGAATGAGGCTCGCGTTTCACATATTCTGTTGATACAAGGGGATGACGAAACCGACGAGGCGTATGCGCAGCGGATACAATCGGCTCAAGCAGCTCTAACCGACGGCGAAGCGTTTAGCGTCGTGGCAGAGCGTTTATCCGATGATATTGGCTCAAGCAGTGACGGTGGCGATCTTGGGTACACCGCCGGAGACGTATTTCCAGCCGAAATGGAGGAAGCCATCGAAGGACTGGAGATCAATCAAGTATCGGGCCCTGTACTTACGGATGCAGGTACGCACTTGATTACTGTGACTGACCGTCGGTCGTCTGAACCTCCGAGTTTTGTGGAAATGCGTTCGGAACTGGAGGCGAATCTAAGCCAGGCAGATGCTCAGCGACGTTTGGTGTCACAAGTCGAAGCCTTGAAGGACTTAACCTACACTGCAACAGACTTACGAGAACCCGCGCAAACTCTTGGTTTAGAAGTTATCCGGTCGGCGCCAATAACACGCCGTGGCGGTAATGGTGTGCTGGGTGACGATCGCGTAATCACGGCGGCGTTCTCTGATCTCGTGATCGAGGAAGGCTGGAGCGAAGTGATTGAAGTATCCGAGAATGAATTTGTCGCTCTCAAGCTTGTCGAGCATCAGCCCTCTGCACCACAATCAGTAGACCAAGTGAGCGATCGAATTGTGAGTGTCCTCACTGCTCAGGCAGAGGAGGAAGCATTGCGCGCATTTGGAAATGAGCTGCTGGATCAGTTGGCGGACGGTCGCACCGTCGAGGAAGTAGCGCAAGAGCAAAACCTAGAGTGGCAGGTTGCGCTGCAGTCTCGACGCGGCAGTGCGGATATCCCACGTGAATGGCAAGCCAATATTTTTGCTGAGTCTTCCACTGGTTTGCCCAGACGAAACTTTGCGGTGGGCGACAACGGTGATGCACTTTTATACGAAGTTTTCGCCGTGCAGGCTGGGGACGAACAAGCCCTGCCTGAAAACCTATTTGCGGCGATGAAAAGTCGCCAATTGCGCGGACTGCAAACCGCTTTGCAGCGAGGTCTGTCAGAGACACTTCGTGACAATGCCGATATCGAAATTTATCAGTAAAGTGAGGATTTGGCTTTATGCCTTTTAAATTGTTAACCCTAAACGCTATTTCCGTTAAGGGCTTAGACCGCCTACCACGTGACAGTTACGAAATCGCTAGTGAATTTAGTTCACCAGACGCGATTTTGTTGCGCAGCCACAAATTGCAGCCAGCAGAGATCGCACAATCTGTCCTGGCTATCGGCCGTGCAGGGGCGGGCACCAACAATATTCCCATCGACTACTGCTCGTCGAAAGGTATTCCGGTATTCAACTCCCCGGGCGCTAATGCCAATGCGGTTAAAGAGCTAGTTGCGGCAGGTTTGCTGTTGGGTTCAAGAGGCATTGTAGAGGGGGTTCAGTGGGTCAATACCCTAACGGATCACAATGACAAAGCCGCACTGAACACTTTGCTCGAGGCACAGAAAAAACTGTTCAAAGGGTCAGAAATACAGGGCCGTACACTGGGTGTTGTTGGACTGGGCGCGATCGGATCCTTAGTTGCCGATATGGCCTTGCAGCTTGGTATGAACGTTGTTGGCTATGATCCAGCGCTGTCGGTTGAAGCTGCATGGCGTCTCAGCAGTCAGGTTCAGCGGGCTGAGAATCTGTCGAGCTTATTCGCACGCAGCGACTTTATTACCCTGCATTTGCCTGTGTTGGATTCTACTCGAGATTTGGTGAATGCCGAGCTGCTTGGCGCGGTCAAACCGGGTACCAAATTGCTTAATTTTGCACGACAAGAGATTGTGCACGAAGAGTCTTTGATTGCGGCTTTAGAGAGTGGCAATCTAGCAGCCTATATTGCAGATTTCCCGACCCCTGCACTAATTGGTCGAAAAGACGTTATTCTAATGCCTCACATCGGCGCATCTACCGATGAGGCAGAAGATAACTGTGCAATCATGGCCGCCGAGCAGCTTAAAGACTTCCTGGAAAACGGCAATATTAAAAACTCGGTCAACTTCCCATCGCTGAGCCTTGAGCGTACTGCGGGTTGCCGTATTTCGGTAACCAATAACAATGTGCCTAAAATTCTGGGTAGTGTGCTATCGGTCTTGGCCGATGCTGACATCAATGTCGCCGACATGCTCAACAAAAGCCGCGGCGACTTAGCATACAACTTGATTGACGTCGAAACCTGTCCTGATGAGGCGACTCTCGCTCGAATTCAGTCAATAGAAGGCGTGGTGAACGCCCGATTGATTGGGCCTCCACGCGCTTAGCAATGAGCGACTTTTATCAACGCATTGAAGGGCAGGTGGGCAGCGAGACCCTGCCGCCCCTCGATCGTTGGTCTCCAGACCTGTCGGGTGATATCGATATTCGCATCGACTCTCAAGGCAGGTGGTTCCACGATGGCAGGCCAATCGAGCGTGCCTCTTTGGTCGCACTGTTTGCGCGTATCCTGAGGCGCGAAGCCGATGGGCATTACTACTTACTCACACCTTACGAAAAGTGGCGCATTCAAGTTGAGGAGCATCCCCTCAGAATTATCGCGGTAGAGCAGGTTGCGGATAGGGGTTCGGAGTGTATTGTCGTCGTTGCGAATAACAGTGTCCGCTATGCCATATCTTCCAAGCATCCAATGTGCTTGTGTCCAAACGATGAAGGGGCTTTTGTGCAGCTAGATCACGGAATAACGGCCAAGCTGGACCGACCTGCATGGTATCAGTTGTGCGAATGGGTTCAGAGTGACGAACAGGGTTTGTATCTTGCCAGTGCGGGAGAAACGTTCCGCCTGAGTTAACAGGCGGAACTGGCATGCCTACATGTTGGGGTAGTTCGGCCCACCAAAGCCCTCAGGCGTTACCCAAGTGATATTCTGCGCGGGATCTTTGATATCGCACGTTTTGCAGTGAACACAGTTTTGAGAGTTGATCTGAAAGCGTTTGCCATCGGCCTCTTCGACAATTTCGTAAACGCCCGCGGGACAGTAGCGCTGTGCTGGCTCGTCGTACATCGGCAGGTTTTGCGCGATTGGAATAGTTGAGTCTTTTAGCCGCAAGTGGCAGGGTTGGTCTTCTTCATGGTTAGTGTTCGACAAGAAGACCGAACTTAAACGATCGAAGCTCAAGGTGTTGTCTGGCTTGGGATAGGTGATTTTCTTGCACTGTGCCGCTGGCTTGAGCGCTGCATGATCGGGCGTCGTGTCGTGGACCGTAAACGGGAGTTTGCCTCCGAAGATGGTTTGATCAATCCAAACAAACGCGGCTCCAATCAGGCTGCCAAACTTGTGCATGAACCCGCTAAAGTTGCGTGTCGTATACAGCTCTTCATGTAGCCACGAGTTTTTCATGGCAGTGTCGAAATCCACCAAGTCGCGCGCTGGCGACTCGGTTTGAAGTGCGGCTACGATGGTTTCGGCGGCTATCATGCCACTCTTCATCGCGGTGTGGTTGCCTTTGATCTTAACCGAGTTCAAGGTGCCAGCATCGCAGCCAATGATCAAGCCGCCTGGGAAGTGCATTTTTGGTAGGCTATTTAAGCCGCCTTTGGCAATTGCGCGTGCGCCGTAAGCAATTCGAGTGCCGCCCTGTAAGTATTTGGCCGTCTCTGGATGGTGCTTCCAGCGCTGAAACTCTTCGTATGGACTTACGTGCGGGTTGCTGTAGCTCAGGTCGGTAATCAAGCCGATGTACACTTGGTTGTTTTCCGCATGATACAAAAACGCA
>NZ_CBFHWH010000027.1:0-24964 GCF_965659035.1 Aequoribacter sp.
CGTGTTGCTCGTGGTGAGCAAGCGCTCGATATCAATCAGATACCCTTGGACGACGATGTGGTATTCCAGTTGTTGCAGCAGGCTGACACAACGGCTGTGTTTCAGCTGGAATCTCGAGGTATGAAGGACCTCATCAAGCGTCTGAGACCCGATAATTTCGAGGATATTATCGCGTTAGTGGCTTTGTTTCGACCGGGTCCACTACAGTCGGGCATGGTGGATAACTTTATTAACCGCAAACACGGCCGCGAAGCCATTGCCTACCCCGATGCTCATTACCAACATGAGTCGCTGAAGCCAATTTTGGATCCTACGTATGGCATTATCCTGTATCAGGAACAGGTCATGCAGATTGCCCAGGTGCTGGCGGGTTACACACTGGGTGGAGCCGATATGTTGCGTCGCGCCATGGGGAAAAAGAAGCCCGAAGAAATGGCCAAACAGCGCGAAGTGTTTCAGTCAGGAGCGGCTGAGCGCGGCATAGATCCAGAACTTGCCATCCGAATTTTTGATTTGGTAGAAAAGTTTGCCGGCTATGGCTTCAACAAATCGCATTCTGCGGCCTACGCCTTGGTGTCGTATCAAACCGCATGGCTAAAAGTGCATTACCCGGCCGAGTTCATGGCGGCCGTTATGAGCTCGGAACTTCAAAACACCGATAAGATCGTTATTTTTATTGAAGAATGTCGCGCCATGGGCTTGCCCCTGAAATTACCCGATGTCAATGAAGGTCGCTACGCATTTACCGTGAATGATCTCGGTGAAATTGTGTACGGTTTGGGTGCGATAAAAGGCTTGGGTGAGGGCCCCGTAGAGGCTATTTTGCGCGAGCGAGATGCGAATGGTCCCTTTAGGGATTTATTCGATTTCTGTGCGCGCACTGATCGCCGTCTTTTGAACAAACGTGCCATTGAAGCTTTAGTGCGAGCTGGTGCCTTTGACTCACTGTCAGAACCTCGTTGGGTGCTTATGGCTGCCGTTGACGATGCGGTCAAAGCGGCGGAACAAAAAGCGAGTAATACAGCCTCTGGTATCGATGATCTATTCGGCGAGGTCATGCCCTCAGCGCCTACTGCTGATGGCAACGTCTATGCAGCGTTTAGATCGGCGCGTCCTTGGAGCGGGCGTGAGCGTCTTAGCGGCGAGAAAGATACGCTGGGTTTGTATGTCACGGGTCACCCCATTGACGACTATGAACGCGAGATTCGCCAATTTGTGCCAACTAAAATCGCTGATCTACGGGCTGATGGAAAAAGTAGTCAGCGCATCGTAGGTCTGATAGTTGCGGTTAGAACAATGAAAACGAAGCGTGGCGATACGATGGCGATTGTGACCTTAGATGATCGCTCGGCGCGCATTGAAGCGACAGTTTATGCCGAGGCCTTTCAGGCCTCTCGAGAAGCACTTACCAAAGATACTTTGATTGTGATGGAAGGCGGTGTGGCACATGATGACTACTCTGGTGGTCTGTCTATGCGCGCCAACCGAATTTTGTCGCTGGATGAAGCTAGGGGTGCTTATGCGAGCGAGTTGCGGATAACTTTGAACGGCAAATCAGACTTGGCGTTAGTTGAGCAACTGGCGCAGGTACTCAACCCGTCGATTGGGGGGGCGTGCCCTGTTGTTATAGATTACCAGCGTCACGATGCGTCAAGCGTGATTGTCCTGGGAGAGGCTTATCGGATCCATCCGAGTGATGAACTGTTGTCGGCCCTGGGTCAACTATCGGGGACTGTATCGGTAAAACTGCTGTACCAATAGTGGCTGTGTCATTAGAGCCTAGTGTGGGACGTTTGGTGCGCCCGCTAAGCCAGCACCTTGGGCTCAGGTACGATAATTTGCCACGGATGATTTGGTATTGACGCGAACGCAATAAAATCGCTATCGCTCAAGGGTTTAGAGAAATAGTAACCCTGAACGCGCTCACAACCCATCTCGGCCAGCTGCTCGAGCTCTGCCAGATTTTCGACCCCTTCAGCCACTAAGCCCATATTCAGAGCTTGCCCCATTTGCACAATGGCGTTAACAATTTGGTAGTTCGGGTTGGATTCATTGATGTCGGTAATAAAAGATTGATCGACTTTAATCCAATCGACCGTTAACTTTTGTAGGTAGGCCAGACTGGAATAGCCCGTGCCGAAGTCATCAATCGCAACGCGAACTCCGTGTTGTGATAACTCCCGAATGGTTTTTTGAGTTTTTTCAATATTATCTAAGAAAACCGATTCGGTGATTTCGATAATTAAGCGGTGGGTGTCTGCGCCGTGTGCTCTGGCATAGTTTGTCAGAATAGCAGCGATGTCTTGATAGCGGAACTGTACGCCCGATAAATTCACGGCAATGGTTTGTTTGAGCCCGAGGTCCTGTAGACGCGCTAGGAGTGAAAAAGCCTGATCAAAAATAATTTCGCTGAGTTTTAGGATCAAACCTGAATCTTCAGCGACGCTGATGATGTCGGGAATGGCGACACCCGGTCCGGATGGCCAGCGAAGCAGAGCCTCGGCGCTGACAACGTCGCCTGACCCCAAAGCAACGATGGGTTGGTACATGAGCCTAAACTCGTCATTCTCCAGCGCTTGAGCGACCAAGTCCCTGAGTTGCGCCCTTTGAATTCGGATCTCGTCCATACCCGCATGAAATAACTGGAAGCGGCTGCCAGTTATTTTGTCGCGCTTGGCGCGATACATAGCGGTGTCTGCGGCGCGAAGCAAATCCTCCATCGAAATACCATGCTCAGGATATCTCGCCATGCCAAGACTGAATTGAACGCCGCGATCGCCACTGTCTGTGTAAACGATTTGCCGCGCGTCATTGATCAGTTTGTCGGAGAGTATTTGGAAGTCCTCATCGGAAAGCGCTGGGCTTATTAACATGGCAAATTCATCGCCACCTAATCGAGCAACTAGGCTGTCGTCTGCGGTTATGTGTGCCTGCAGTAACTCGGCAAACTCTGTCAATAAGCGATCACCTGCGACATGCCCGCGTGCATCGTTGATTTGTTTAAAATCGTTGATATCAAGAATCGCCACCGAGAAGGGCTCGGGGCGTTTATTTTTACCGTTAAGCTTTTCTTCAAAACGTTGATTAAACAGCGAGCGGTTAGGCAGCTGGGTGAGCGCATCGAGGTGTGCCATGCGCCAGATTTGGTGTTCTTGCTCGATTCGATCATTCATGTCTAGCAAGGAGCCCACAATGTGCTGATTTCCGGATTGGCCGCTTGTCAGGAGCTGACCATTTAATAAGAACCAGCGATACCCACCGTCCTTTTGTCGCAGTCGACAGTGCATTTCAAGTGGCTTGTCTTTGCTGATGTGTCGCGCGATAGCGCGTTCAAACGCATCGAGTTCCTCTGCGTGTATCAGACTTTTTAAGTCTGCAAGTGTCGACATCGGCTGCTTAGCAAAATCGAGTGCCAATGTGTCTCGGCTTTGACCGATAAACTCTAGGTCCTGCGAACTTAGATTCCAATCCCACACGATCGCGTTGGCCGAGTGTAAGACGACGTCTAGTCGATCCAGTGAGAGTTGCAGCTTAGTCGCCGACGCAGAAATTTCGGTGTTGGCTTGTTTTAGGGCGGTGATGTCCTGCCCAAAGAAAATCACCCCTCGTTGTGTCGGTGATGTTCCTGCCATTGGTGCGACGCTGAAAATGGTTGCTAGAGGCACTGAGCGTCGTTGCGCAATGTTGAGCTCTATGCCCCGCGATTTTCGCCCGGACTGAGCTGCCTCAAAAGCGTATCGGATCTGCTGAGTGTCCGAAACCTGTCCTAGTACATCCAAAAAATTCTGGCCAAAGACCGTATCGGCACCGAGTCCCGTTGCGGCTTCAACCGTTTTATTCCAGAGCGTAATGCTACCCTCTCTGGAGACCGCAAAAATCGGCGCATTCAATGTGTCGATTAATTTGATGGCTTCGTCAATACTGGTCTCAAGGACCGAACGAGTCGCCAGCTCTTGGGCTCTGGCGTTGTCGAATTGTTGATGCAACGCTTGATTTTCTTGTTGGAGTAGATTGCTGACGAGATTAAGGGTTTCCTCGAACTCAAAGGCTAGCGGCGATGAAGACTTTGTCGTCGCCCTCTGCGTGCTGCTGAGCGTCTGAATTTGATGGTTTAACCGATTGCGATGGGTTAATAATAAGCGTCGTATCCACCACCACGCGACTAAAACTGAAATCACACTCACCGTGGCAGCGAGAATAAGGCCTTGCTGAACTCTTAGGTCTTTGCGTTGCAGTTGTTGGCTAATGGCAGCTCGTTTGATTACCACACTCTGGATTAAGGCATCGACATCACCACTCACTGCGTCAACGAGCGATGTGAGTTGATTATTTTGCAGTCTATCGCTCACGTTGACAGGTAATAGACGACTGAGTGAATCTTGAACTTGCACAGCTTCGGGGATACAGCAGAAATCTGCCGTATTGACCAGAAGCTGAATTTTAGTTTGTAGCGCGTTGATATGGTCCTGATAGGCGTCTGGTGAACGTGGTAGCGCCGTCAGCGTTGCCTCAGATTTAATGCTCTGAACGATTGACTCTTGATATCTGAGCTCGTTATTTGTTGATGAAATCAAACTGCGATCGAAATACAGTTTGAAGAGTGTGGCTGCGCTGAGTGCTATGCCGATACAAGCAAGCAGGATGGGTCTGATAATAGCGCGGCTTAAAGTCATTAGAGGGGTAAGTCGAAGACCGGTCGTTAATTAGCAAAGTGTAAATCGATTGTCACCAGAAAGCTAATTTCTGCCGACTGCAAGGTAATGCTTGATAGCCTTGATGACGGCAGGCTCATGTTTGGCCTGCCCTTTGGTGATCCTAAACAAGAGGAGCCCGTTGACCAATGCTTCACCGATCGAGCGCTATCCAGCGATCTTGTCACCCGCTCGATAGACGAGCACTTACGAAATCACCAAGAGATACGCTGTGCTTTGAGTCGATTGCAGTTTGCTGAGGCTCATAGCACAGTGAACATGCAAAGCCTCACCTTTTGCGGTTAACAGTTTCGTTTGGCAGTTGGTGCGGCCGGTACGTTGCAAAGTCTCTGCCCATGTGCTTTCGCGCACTTGATCTTGGGCGGCAAACAGCTGGCCGAGTTTTTTTTGCAGCAGATCTTCAAGCACGTACCCAGTGGCACGTAAAAACGAATCGCTGGCAACGACAATGTTATTATCTTGATCGCACATCAACGTCATAGACGGTATTTTTCTGAATAATTCGTAGTGATCTTTTTCTAGTGTACTTAAGCGGGTTTGTAGTGTTTCCGCGCTCTTCGACAGTGCACGCATTTGCCGAATGAAATGCTCACGGATAACCGCTTCGTGCGAGACCGCAATAACGGCAACATAAACAAACGCACATACTGCGCTAATCCACTGGTGGGTCATCGAGAAATGTGACGTATCGACTATCGCTTGGGTATCTAAATTCGGTGTTAAACCCATCCAATGCAATCCGTAGACTGACGCGATCGACAGCAGGGCGCTAACAGCTAACAAGGGCAGGCCTTGTTTTGGGCCCAGCAGGCTAAGTACTTGGGTGAGTATGATCAACACTAAAATACTGAGCACCACCGCGTTCAATTGGCAGATTAGAGCCACTCCCAAGGTGTGAGCAAAGAGTAGGCTCATCAGACTTACGCGTATTTTTGCCGAGACCTTAAGGAGTCCTATTAGGACAAAACCGACACCAAAAGCGAGCAGGGTATAGCTACACCAATTTCCGGGAGAATAGATAATCTCAATGCCGCCCAAGACCGAGACAAATGCGGCGTTGAGCGGCCTATACTTCTCGCTGAGTTGCTCGAGTAAATAGTGCTCGAACGCGGCCATGCCTATTGATTGGCCTCGACGAATTCCACCACTTCAAGGTTGAATCCTGACAGCGCGTTGTAATGAACTGGGGCGGACATCGCGCGCATTCTGGTCACTCCCAAGTGCTTCAAGATCTGCCCACCAGTACCAATTAGACGATAGTTTTGACGTCCGCTTTCGTCGTAGGATGCTGCCGGTCGCGCGTCTGGGTACAAAATGATATCTTCAATTACCCGCTCTGGAGACGCTTGTTCGTCCAGTAGCACCAAAACGCCTGAGCCTTCATCGGCAATTCTTTGCAAACACTTGCGATAGGACCAGCCTCTGGCATGATCGGGTAACTGTGTGCCGATGAGGTCTCGCAAGGTATTAATGGCTTGTACACGCACAAGCGTTGGTTCGTGAGTGATCGCTCCTTTACGCAAAGCGTAATGCAGCACGTTATCAATAGTGTCTTTAAACACGAAGAGCGTAAAGGCGCCAAATTCTGTTTCGATGTCACGCTGAGCTGATAACTCTATCGAGTGTTCGTGCAGGGCGCGGTACTCTATTAGATCGGCGATGGTGCCCATCTTTAGGCCCCATTTCTCTGCGTATTCCTCGAGTTGAGGACGCCGTGCCATGGTGCCATCTTCGTTCATGATTTCAACGATAACTGCCGCGGGCTCAAAACCGGCCATCCTTGCTAGATCGACTCCAGCCTCGGTATGCCCAGCGCGTCGTAAAACGCCGCCTGGTTTGGCAATGAGCGGAAAGATGTGGCCGGGTTGCACCAAGTCAGATGCCTTGACATCACTTGAACTCGCGACTTTGATCGTATGAGCTCGTTGTACAGCAGAGATTCCGGGGCCAAGTCTCTCCGCGGCGTCGATGGAGACCGTGAAATTCGTTTCGTGCTGTGAACGATTGTTTTTCACCATCAGGGGGATGTTCAAGCGCGCGGCACGCTCGGCTGTCATGGGCATACAAATCAATCCGCAGGCCTCAGACGCGAAAAAATTGATGATTTCGGGAGTCACCGCTTCCGCGGCGATGATTAAATCGCCCTCATTCTCGCGATCTTCATCATCCATTAGGATGACCATCTTACCTTGGCGGATATCTTCGATGATTTCCGGAATGCTGCTTGTGGGCACGTTAGTCTCCGATTACGCAATCATCTCGATTGCAAATGCTGTTGCTTCACCACCACCAATACACAGTGCTGCGACTCCGCGTTGCTTGCCTTGATTTTTTAGTGCGTGCATGAGAGTCACGATAATGCGTGATCCGGTAGAGCCGATGGGGTGTCCTTGGGCGCATGCACCGCCATGTACGTTTACTTTGTCGTGGGGTAGTTCCATTTCACGCATCGCAAGCATAGTGACCATGGCGAAAGCCTCGTTGATCTCAAACAAATCGACGTCCTCGGGACGCCAATTGATCTTGGTAAACAATTTGCTGAGAGCACCTATCGGCGCGAGGGTAAATTCCGATGGGTGTTGCGAGTGACGAGCGTGTCCAACGACTCGCGCCAATGGCTTCAAGCCAAGTTCTTGAGCCTTTGATTCGGTCATCAGTAGCAGGGCGGATGCGCCATCTGAAATCGAACTCGAATTGGCGGCGGTGATTGTGCCATCTTTCGCAAACGCTGGGCGCAGGCTTGGAATTTTATCGACTTTGGCTTTGTGGGGCTGTTCGTCATCGCTGACTAGCACATCGCCTGCGCGACTGGAAACGGTGACAGGCGCCATTTCGTCAACCAGTGAACCGTTGTCAATTGCGTTTTTTGCGCGCGTTAGGGACTCGATTGCGAAGGCATCCATTGCTTCTCGGGTGATGCCGTAGGCATCGGCCGTGGCTTGGGCAAAGGTCCCCATGGCTCGGCCTTCGTAGGCGTCTTCAAGACCGTCGAGGAACATGTGATCAAAAATTTGTTTGTGGCCCATGCGTAGGCCTGAGCGAGCACCCGGCATGACATAGGGTGCGTTTGTCATGCTTTCCATGCCACCGGCCATGGCAATCGAGTTAGTGCCGGAGGCGATGGAATCAACCGCAAAAATTGTCGCTTGCATGCCCGAGCCGCACAGTTTGTTCAAAGTCACGGCACCCGCTGAGTCGGGGATACCCGCACCACGTGCGGCTTGCCGAGCGGGACCTTGCTTGAGACCCGCAGGTAAAACGCAGCCCATGAAAACTTCTTCAATGAGACTCGGGTCAATACCGCTGCGGTCTAATACTTTGCGTATCGCAGTGCTTGCAAGTTCTGGGGCTGTAACAGTCGATAAGGCGCCGCTCAAGCCGCCCATAGGCGTGCGTGCGCCGTCAACGATGACAATATTTTCTCGAGTCATAATAAATGCCTGTCTAGATGTAATCACAAGAGCCCGCCATTTAGCCACAGACCGGCAAGTGACTCAATGTTATCACTGAATTTTACAGCGTATGCGTGAATAGCTTTCCTCGCGATGCCTGGCGGTAGCGAGAGGGCGTAAGATGACACATGCCTTTAAACCAGCGGCTGAATTGAGCGGGGTCACTGAACCCCAAGCGCCAGGATAAATCACCGAGCGGGGCATTGGAATTTTTGAGCAAACTTTTCGCTTCTTCCAAGCGCCGCCTTTTGTGATATCCCGCTGGTGTTGTTCCGGTCGCGAGTTTGAATCGTCGGTTTAAATTGCGAACGCTAATCCGCATGTCGGCGGCCAGTTGATTTACCGTGATATCTTGGCGTGATCGCGCATCGAGCCAGATTTGGGCTTCTAAAATTAATTCGTCGTGATGTGCTGTTCCGCTTTGATCTTGATAAGCCGCAGCTTCGAATTTACGTCGAATTTCGGGGGAAAACTGTTGTTCCACCGCCTGAGCAACTCTAATGCCCAATTTTTGCTCTATGAGGTGCACCATAAGGTCGGCAATTGAGTTGACGCTGCCAACGCAGAACAAATTTTGGCTTTGAGTAATTAGGTGACCACGTTTTAGATGGACTTTGGGGTAGTTAGCTTGGAATAAATCTAAGTATGCCCAATGGGTTGTTGCTGGTCGCGCATTCAATAAACCCATGTCAGCGAGCAGGAAACTGGCTGTGCCAACACTGCAAACTACGGACTGTTCGGTTAGGGCACGCCGTATTAGCGGAGCAAGTCGCTGACTATGCTGTTTAAGCTTTAGAGGGTTGCGCCACTGGGCCGGTAGGATCCAGATATCGGATTTCGGTGCTGTCTCGAGACAGTAATCGGGGGTGATGGTGATGCCACCACTGAGGGTGATTGGTTGTGCATCGAAGCCCACGGTGCAGGTTCGAACCTGCAGTTCTGATGATCGAGTTAAGCCCTGCTGTACTTGTCCTGCCGCCATCCATATTTCGAGCGGTAGTGTGAAACTTGACGCCAGGCTTTGCGGCGTGAGCAGGGCTGATACGGTTATCATGACGTTTTTTGATAAAATTTTGGCTAATTTCGCATAAATCATGGCGATGAACAAGCCTTAGAATGCGCTATCTTTTGCGTTAAGGTGTTATTCCATGGCGAGACGAGCGCTACCCGTGATTGTGGGTTTTGGTGGTATTAGTGCAGCAGGGCGAAGCTCGGGCTTTCAATCTTATATGAGTATGGTGCGCTCTGAGCTTAGCGCCGCCGATCGTGACAAAAAC
Source organism: Aequoribacter sp. (assembly GCF_965659035.1). Lineage (NCBI taxonomy): Bacteria > Pseudomonadati > Pseudomonadota > Gammaproteobacteria > Cellvibrionales > Halieaceae > Aequoribacter > Aequoribacter sp. The sequence continues at coordinate 9,442 of NZ_CBFHWH010000027.1, forward strand.
CTTCAGGCGATGGCGACCTTAATGGGGATGAGTACACCCAACGAAGGTGCCATTGACGCAGGTACGATGATACGCGGTATTACTCGAGAGTATTTTGATCCTGCCGCGCTATCATGGAATGCGCCCGTTCGCATTGATGCTCAAGCGGGTGAGTCGAGCTTCTGGATCCACGCAAAGCGACTGCCAAACCCTCTTCCCGCGCAGTGGCATGTGGTAGCAGAAATCGACGATAAAGTTCAAGTCACGTTGGTCGGGGAGCAAAGCTTGCTCGTACCAGCAACACGTGAATTCCCAGTCAAGACCGCCGGTATGTTGCCCGACGGTTTCGATCCATCGAGTTTGTACGCGTCAAGAAGTCATCCCAAGGGCTTACAAATGTCACTCTTCGCTGCCTCCGATGCGCTGGCTTACTCGGGTTTAGATTGGCCTACTTTGCAGCGTTTAGTTGGAGCTGACCAAGTCAGTGTGTATGTCGGTAGCGCGATGGGTCAGCTTGACTATGATGGCGGTGGTGGCATGTTGTCAGCCCGCGCGCGTGGTGCTCGTGTGACGTCAAAACATTGCCCCTTGTCACTGGCTGAGATGCCCGCTGACTTTATCAACGCGTATGTGCTGGGGCATATGGGGCGGACAGGTGCAACCCTCGGCGCGTGTGCCTCATTTTTATACAATTTGCGCACGGGTATCGAGGATATCCAGTCGGGGCGTGCTCAGATTGCTTTTGTCGGTGGTGCAGATGCGCCGATTGTTCCCGAGGTCATGGATGGCTACGCCGCGATGGGGGCGCTTGCGACTGCAGACGCCATGGCCGCAATTGATGGAATTGATATCGATCAGCTAGACTTGCGCTCCATCTGCCGGCCCTTTGGCGACAACTGTGGTTTTACTATCGGCGAATCAGCACAAGTCATCATGTTGATGTCGGATGAACTGGCCTTGCGTTCTGGTGCGCAAATTTTTGGCGCTACGCCCTTAGTTGAGGTGTGTGCCGATGGATTCAAGAAGAGTATCTCGGGTCCGGGGGCGGGTAATTATCTGACTGTTGCAAAGATGTTGGCCAGTGCTAAAGGTTTGCTGGGAGAAGAATCCGTGCGGCACCGCGGCATGGTGCAAGCCCATGGCACGAGCACACCGCAAAATCGCGTTACTGAGGGGATGATACTGAGTCGCGTGGCCAAGGCTTTTGGTGTCCAGCAATGGCCCGTGGCAGCCATCAAAACCTACCTAGGGCACTCTTTGGGCGCGGCATCGGCTGATCAGTTGGTGGCGGCCCTGGGCGTTTGGCAACACGGGGTCATTCCGGGCATTAAACACACAAAAACTGTCGCAGATGACGTGGAAACCGAAGGCCTTGAGTTTGTGTTAAAACACAAAGCCATCGACTCAGGTGCACTAGATTTTGCGGTGCTAAACTCAAAAGGGTTCGGCGGCAATAACGCTTCAGCCTTAGTGCTTAGCCCCGAGTACGCCAATAAGTTCATGCGTGCTCACGTCACGAAAGGCGCATGGCTCGATTACCAAGCTCGTCGCGAGCAGGTTCAGGCGAAGGCACTCGCATACGATGACGCCATGTCTCAAGTCTTGCAGCCGACACGATACTTGTTCGATAACGATGTGGTCGGCGACGCTCGAGTGCATGTGTCAGAGAGCTCTGTCGCAATCGACGGTTTTGGCATGATCCCGTTAACCCCGAGTCTTAACGACTACATCTGCGAGTAAGAGTTGCGCTGGTGTGAGTGAACTCGTAAGCTCCCCAATCGGATAAATTGGGTGGGGAATCGTACGCGTGATACAAAAATTATTGCAGTCCAGGGCGTTGGGGTTTTTGGTCCTAGGGGCGATTTTTTATGCGGCAAGTCAAGTCTTGTTTCCCGAGCCAAAACCGACCATTGGACCTTTGCCTGAGACTCGTGTTAAAGCGCTAGTCGATGAGTGGCAGGCCTTGATGGGGCGCAAGATGACTGACTCTGAGCTCAGAGGCTTGCTGGTGGCTGAGCTTGATCGGGACATACTGTTTGCCAAGGCGCTCGCACTGGAATTACACGTGATCGACCCAGTGATAGCTCAGCGCCTATTGCGGAACGTCGAGTTTTTGGGGCTTTATGCTGAACAGAGTGACGCCGAAAAGATTCAGTCCGCCCTCGCGATGCGCATGCATTTGGGTGACGAGGTGGTCAAGCGCAGATTGATTCAACTGGCAGAGGAATGGTTGCTTTTGCGCAGTCCGCCAAAAAGCCTGAGTGACCAGGACATTCGCGATTATTACACCAATAATCAGGAGCAATTTTGGGCGCCTGAACGCTATACATTTAGCCACGTCTTTTTTCCGCGCGAACGTGAAGCTGACATGCGTCAGCTCGCAGCGAAGTTGGGTACGGAAATCCAGGATTTTGATCAGGCCTTGAACTACGGCGCACCGTTTTTGCCAGGTTATCATTTTACCCGCCAAACCGCTGAGCAGTTGGCGCGTCAGTTTGGCGCAGGGTTCGTCAGTAATTTTCTTGCTTTGCCCCCTCGAGTTGGCGAATGGCAAGCGCCAATTGCATCAACCTTTGGTTGGCATTTGGTTTGGTTACAAGAAGCAGAGGCGGGGAGGACCTTGTCATTAGACGAGGCGCAGAAAGATATCGTAGCAACGCTTCAGCGTGAACGTCGTGACAAGGCACTTAGCGACGCCAAAGCCGTATTGCGACAAGATTATGAGATCATACTATGAGAATGCTATTGGCAATTTTCGCCCTAGTTTTGGTGCCAAATGTGGCGCATGCGCATCGTTTCGCCCCCTCATCTTTGCAGATTTACGAGGGAGAAAACGCACAATATGAAGTCTTATGGAAGACCCCGCTCCAAACGACTTCAAATGTCCCTTTAAGACCTGCGTTGCCTGAAGGATGCGATATTAAGCAGGAAAGCGAGCCGCAAATAGAAGGCACCGGTGTGGTGAAACGTTGGTCGCTGGATTGCTCGTCGCTAGCTCAAGGGCTTATTGGTGCATTAGTCGGTGTGGATGGTCTGGCGCAAAATCAGGCAAGTGCGATCTTGATCTACTCCTATCTAGATGGCAGAAGCTGGCAACAGGTGCTGAACACCGAGGTTGACACTGTCACTATTCCATCAGCGCCGACAGCTGGTGGTGTGTTCGGTAGCTACATCGTTATGGGCGCGGAGCACATCTGGGCGGGACCTGACCACTTGCTTTTTGTGCTCGGCCTAGTGCTGCTAGTTGTTGGGTTTCGATCTTTGCTGGTCACCGTAACTTCCTTTACCGTGGGGCACAGCGTCACCTTGGCGATGGTGACGCTTGGTGTGTTTGATTACCCCGTTGCCTTGGTCGAATTCTTGATTGCGCTGAGTATACTTGTACTGGCGCTGGAGGTTAATGCAGCCAAGCCTGGGTGGTTTGCTCGTTTCCCTTGGGCTGTTGCCCTGGGATTTGGTTTGCTACACGGCATGGGATTTGCCGGCGCGCTGGGTGAAGTCGGTCTGCCCCAAGGACAGGTCCCTTTGGCCTTGCTGTCCTTCAACATCGGAATCGAGCTCGGCCAAATTGCGTTTATTTTGCTCGTGCTGGCGACAGGCTTTTTGGTGCGGCGATACTTGACGGCTTGGCGGACTCGCTTGGAGCCCATCGCGATCTACACGATGGGCGGTGTTGCCGCGATGTGGTGCTACGAACGCGGCTTTTCGGTTCTGGGGTTTTAAGGCTGCGAACCCGGCCAGTTTTGCATCGGTACCCACGGGTGTAGTGCAAGGTCTATGCCTTCGGCAATGTACTTGTCGCTCTCCAAAAGATTGCGACGACGCTCAAAGCGCGTTCCAGAGCGAGCATCGATGGCATCAATCGCGTCGATACCGCCTCTGCCTAAGAAAATGCGTTCTAGGTTGCGATCGAACATTACGATTTGCAAACTGACAACCGACGCGAGTTGATTCCAATCAAAGCCGGCGGGAATACTGGTGCCCGGTCCTTGCAAACTCGGCTTGCGGCTCACGCCATCCCAGCGCGCCTCATGGTTCATGCCGTTGTTGAACGCTGTTTGATGCTCGATTAAATCAGTGAATATAAAGGCATCTACACTGGATTTGCTTACCAGCTGATCCTTGATCGAGTTCATAATCAGAACAAAGGTCTTCATATTGACCCGTCCGGTGGTCGGGTCAAACGGGTCGCCGAACGCCCGAATCGCGGTATTCCATTCTTGGGTGAATAAGCGTTGCGGAAGGACTTTATAGCCGGCTTCTTTTAAACGCTGTGAGAGTTTAGCGTCGATGCGGGCTTCGTGCCGCTCTAGGTAGGAGCGTGATGGGCCGCTAATGTTGACGTGCGTGATAATCACGTTTTTAACCTCGGCAGCATCTACGACGGCTTTATCGTACTGGGAGTTGAAGGTGGTAGGGTTGTAGCTCGGCCCTGAGCTACAGGCGATAAGCCAAGTCGCGCACACCCCCAGTGTAAGAGTTTTAATGCAGCGTAACGTTGTCGTCAGATTCATAGTAGACTTCTTAGTGTGTAAAACCCGAGACTTTAGCAAAAAAAACTATGGCTGTTGAATCTTCTTCCCAAAATTGTCTGTTGGCTGATGTTCGCGGTTCGGGCCCGCCCTTGGTGATACTCCACGGTTTGTTCGCAAGCGGGTCAAATATGCGGGCAGTGGCAAATGATTTAGCGCAATCGTACACCGTTTACAGCGTCGATCTGCCTTCGCACGGGAAGTCTCAAAGGGTTAAGGCCGATTCTGTTGAGGCCATGGCTCGGTCTGTGAAGGCTTTTTTGCACGATAATTTAATTGCTGAGCCTGTCGTCATCGGGCATTCCCTGGGCGGAAAGGTGGCCATGAGCGCCGTTTTATCCGGGCTGCAAAGTAGGGCGCTGGTAGTGCTAGATATTGCTCCGGTGGCTTATGCTCCCTCGCATCAAGCAGTGTTTAGGGCCATAGAACAGGTGGCCGAAACGGCATTAATGTCACGACAGGCAGTCCGTGATTGTTTGGCCAAAACGCTGACGGACAAGATGACCATCGATTTTTTAACCACTCAGCTGCACAAGGGTGTCGATGGCCGCTTTGGGTGGAAGTTCGATTGGCAAGCCTTGCGAGACAATTATGGTGCTTTATTAGCGGCGCCCGCAGCCAGCGACGTCAGCGAAACACCGAGTCTGTTTATCGCTGGAGAGCTCTCCAGCTATATTGATAGAGAGGGGCGAGCCGCAATTAAATCGCTGTTCTCAAACAGTCGTGTTGTGACCTTGAAGGGAACCGGGCATTGGCCTCATGCCCAGAAGTTTGAAGAACTGATGGGAGTGCTGCATTATTTTTTAAGACCTTTCGGATTCGACCGCTAGGGGTTTTATGTGAATTGCAGCTTTAGCCGCAGCAGAAAATTTGGGGTGCAGAAAGCCCAATTTTTCGTCTTATGTCAAGGCAGTTCTGCGTTTAATTCCCATCTTTTTTTTCCACAGAATCTGTGGATAAGTTGGTGGGTAATTTGTTTAATCGGGCCTCCAGCTCAGTGATCTTAAGATCCTACTTAAATTGCTTATTTTTTGTACAATACTTAAAAAGCAATTAAAAACAATAGCTTATGACAACTACCTAGAGTGTTTGGTTGGGTTTATTCGCTAACATGACGTTTTTGTGACCCTGTCGAGGAATTGTGTATAAAAAACTTGACTTGCTACTTTTGGTAACCCTCGGTAACGCTAGGAGATCCTAGCGCGACGCAATCAGTAGGAGTGCACAAAAAAAACACGTTTGCATAGTGGCAGCACGCAGTTTGCGCGAAGCCGACAGGTTAAACCACGCGGTTAATCCGCTAGTCGGCTGCGTTCGGGCCCATGTAAAGACAGCCGGACGTACAGGTCTCTTTGAGCTCGATTGAATACAATTGAGGCAAGCTCGGTGAGAGTTTTTCCCACAGCCATTCACACAGCCGCTCGCTGGTGGGGTTTTCTAACCCAGGAATGTCGTTTAGGTAGTAGTGGTCAAGTTGGTCAATGATGGGGTTTACGACCTTTTTCAGATCGCCAAAGTCCATGATCCAATTCATCGGGGGTGGGGCGTCTCCCGCTACCGTGATTCTAAGTTGAAAGGAATGACCATGCAGACGCGCGCACTTGTGACCTTCTGGCACGTTTGGAAGCCGGTGCGCTGCTTCAAAGTGGAAGTCTTTATAGATTTGCATAGGGTTTGATCTCGACTCGATTATCATTCGCTAAGTGTACCCATTAGAGATCGGAGATACGATATACACCTGGCTGAAACTTGGATTCTTTAGTCGCGATACATAGAAGTCGCCAGGCATTTTTGGGCTGCATGAGTCGAGTGGAAAAAACTTAAAAAAAACTGAGATTGTGCGTTGACACTAAAATGTAACTCTCTATAATGCGCCTTCTCGGCTAGGGGTGGTTAGCTCAGCTGGGAGAGCATCTGCCTTACAAGCAGAGGGTCGGCGGTTCGATCCCGTCACCACCCACCAATTTCTTCATGAAATTGGATCCGAAAAAACAACCGTTGCGTTTAGCAGCGTCTACCTGGAGCGGTAGTTCAGTTGGTTAGAATACCGGCCTGTCACGCCGGGGGTCGCGGGTTCGAGTCCCGTCCGCTCCGCCATTTTTCAGTCTTTTCGCTAAACGCCTGCAGTCGCTGCTATAAGTGCCCCGCCACAGATTCTGCTACTCTCGCATGCGCCATTGAAATTGCCCCGCAAGCCGTCTAGTCTTGACCTACTCATTGATCGTTGCTTTGGTACTCTATAAAGCGGTCGTAAGCGGTAAACAACAATAAGAGGTCACAATGAAGTCAGGAAGCGTTTGGAACTTAGCCAATGTGTGGGAGGTTGTCGCAGACGCTATCCCGTCTGAGCCCGCCATTATTAGCGATACGCTTAATTTAAGCTGGCAAGAATACGATCAAGCCGCTGCGCGTATGGCGCAAACGTTTGTCGATGCCGGTTTAGAGCCCGGTTCGAAAGTTGCCATTTACTCGTATAACCGAGCCGAGTACCTGATTGCTCAGTTTGGTGCCTTGAAGGCACGTTTGTGTCCCGTTAATGTGAATTACCGCTATTTGGAGACCGAGCTTGCGTACATCATTGACAACAGCGATGCCGAAGCGGTGGTCTATGAGTCTGCCTTTGCCGCGCGACTTGAAGCGATTTTAGGCGACATCCCTGCGGTTAAAGTGTTTGTTGAGATTGATCCTCCAGGCACACCAGTGCTGCCCAACGCGATAAGCTTTGAGCAGGCGACGTCGGGTTCAGTAATGCCACGCATTGAGCGTGACGCCAGCGATATTTACATGCTTTACACCGGTGGTACAACGGGTAATCCGAAGGGGGTTATGTACGAGCAGGGCGGCTTTGCCAAGGTGCTCGCGACTATGGCCTGCGCCTTCAGGGCGTTGCCTCCGCCCGAGACGCCCGCCGATTTGGCCGCCAGTATCAAGGCGTTTGCTGAGCAGGGAGCGCTATCGCGGAGCTTACCTGCTTGCCCCTTGATGCATGGTACGGGCATGTGGATCGGTGTGTTTATCCCGCACTCATTAGGCGCTGCAGCGGTGCTGTACTACAACCAGACATTTGACGCGACAGACCTCATGCGTTTAGTGGAGCGCGAGCGTGTACAGGAATTGGTCATTGTCGGTGATGCCTTCGCCAAGCCAATTGTTGATGCCCTGGATAAGGCCGATGCGGAAGGCTCGCCCATGGAACTGAGTTCGGTTCGTTTGATTGGCTCGTCTGGAGTGATGTTTTCGGCTGCAGTAAAACAGGGCTTGTTGCGCCATATGGATGCCAATATCGTCGATAGCATGGGTGCTAGCGAGGGTAGTTTTGCCACCAGTATTACGAATCGTGAAAACGTTAACGATTACAAAACCGCTAAGTTCGAACTGTCGCCTTTTGCCAAGGTCATTAAAGAAGATGGTACTCCGGTAACTCCGGGTTCTGGCGAGATGGGGTTGGTTTGCAGTGCCGCTCTGGTACCGGTCGGCTATTACAAAGACCCTGTTAAGAGTGCGGCGACCTTTAAAGAGTTTGATGGCGTGCGCTACTCGGTACCGGGTGACTACGCGACGGTCGAAGCTGATGGAACAATTACGCTGATTGGTCGCGGTTCCATCTGTATCAACAGTGGTGGCGAGAAGATTTATCCCGAAGAGGTCGAAGAGGCTATGAAAGCCCATGTCGCAATCTATGACTGCCTTGTTGTGGGAGTCCCAGATGACAAGTTCGGGCAAGCTGTTACCGCGGTGTACTCGGCACCAGCAGGCGCGCAGGATGCGGCTGACCTTAAAGCTCACGTACGAGGTCTCATTGCCGATTATAAAGCGCCCAGGCATTACGTCTGGGTGGAGACCGTCCCGCGAGCTGTGAACGGTAAAGCCGATTACAAGACGGCGAAAAAGTTTGCTCTGCAGGCCTTAGGAATCGAAGAGGCGACAGCTTAAGTTGGTGACTTGGTCTGCCGCAAATGCGGCGGGCCCAGTTTCTTGCTAACCTAGGGTGTTGATCAGACGATTTGCTTTACGCTTAAACCCTGCGTCCTTGAACAACTCTCTCAGACGTGACAGATTCCCAGCATCTACGTATTGACGCCACCAAAAGAGGTCGCAGTTGTTGCTGTCGTCTATCCCAAAATCATCAATATCATCAATTTTGCGGTACGCGATTGCATCGCCAATGCGGCACGCGGTGTAGATAATCAGTTTTTGTTGCAGAGTTTCTATGGGCAGAGGGTAGTCTCGCGGAGCGGTGGTCAGTAACAAACCTGATGATGCAATAGAGTGCGCAAGCTCGGGTGGCAAGCCCCAGTGCTTGGCAAGTGCGCCACCGACAATAAAACTGTTGAAACCAAACTTTTCTTGCTGCTGTTTGGCTCGGTTTAGTAGCGTGCCGTTGTCCTCGAAATTCCCCAGAGCGTCATTGGTCGTAGTCGCTAGCGCCACGTCGCCTAAATTAGCGAGCAGCGCGCTAGTAGCAACCACGGATAATCGTGGTAGCGCAAATTCTTGTCCTATCATTTGCGCAAAGGCGCCGGAATAGCGAGCCGCCTTCCAAATCCTGTCCAGGCTTGCCTGTTGTTGCGGGGTCCCAGTTGGCGAACGCTCAGAAAAGGCGGCTTGCGTGACCAGTCCTTTTACAGCTGTAACACCTAGATACGTAATCGCGTGCTGCACACTGGTGATGGGCGAGGACAGGCCAAACGCAGCCGAGTTGACGGTTCTTAGTACTGCCGCTGTGAGCCCTGCGTCAAGTACAACAGTTTCTTTTAGCTCTTCCGGTGTATCTAAGCCGCCGATCAGCTGTGTCTGAATGGGGTGAGGGGGCGGCATGGCTTCATAAATCGCTTGTATGGTTTGGCGTTCTTTAAGCTCGATGTTATCGATCGTAAACAGCGTAAAGTCTTGTAGCTGGGGGGGGGGCTTGCGGTGCTGGCTCGGGGGTGTTTTGAGCTTCACGACCGCCTACCTCGAAGACACCGCTGGAGACTCGACTCGAGGCAATAGGTCGTGCTTGCTTTCGTTTAGCATTCGCTTTTGCGCGTGCTGCTGACTCTCGTGAAGTTCGCGATACGATGAGATAGACTAACAGGGCGATTAAAATAAGAACCAGTGCCAAGGCGCCGACTAACATGAACCTGGATCCCCCGAGCATAAGCGAGCACATATGAATTGATAGGCATACTACTAAATGTTATTTAATAAATGCCTAGGCGTGAGTGTAGTCTAACAGAAACCTTGATGAGTTGAATGATGGTGTGTGAGCGGTCTGCCCGACGCTTGCTTTTTTAGCAGATATAGTTGCACTCTATACAATCTAACGAAAATAACAGGGCTAAAACTATGTTCATGTATCCGTTAAGTGGTCTGGTGACCTTATTGTGCTTGTTCGTGTTGTTCTGGGTAACTGCGATGGTCGGTGTCGCCCGTGGGAAGCATGGGGTAAAAGTTCCTGAAATGACGGGCCCAGAGCCCTTCGCGTGGGCAGTACGAGTGCACCTAAATACGATTGAAGGTTTGATTTTATTCTTACCAGCGCTGTGGCTGTTTGCCTTGACCGTCTCTGATCTGGCAGCTGCCAGCGTTGGTGTGTTTTACCCCATAGGTCGAGTGCTATACGCCTTGGGATACTATAAAGAGCCCAGTAAACGTGAACTCGGGTTCAGTATCGGTCTATTAGCGACCGTGATTTGTCTGCTGGGTAGTGCCTACGGGTTGTTCCTGACCTTGACTGCCTAAAAGACAGGGTTGGTCTAGGCGGCATAGCACACTTTAGCGGCTTCATTCGAGGTAGCCGATGAGTACTCGAGTTAGCTCCTGGGTCGATGCATTGCCGCCTAAGTCTTTCGTGAGCGTATTGCCTGCAAGGGTAGTTTGGATGGCTCGCATAATGCTCGCAGCCCCTTGATGATGGGGTTCGGTAGTGTTGCGGCTGTATTCAAGCAGCATGGCTGCAGACCAAATGGCTCCGATAGGGTTGGCGATATTTTGGCCTGCGATGTCGGGCGCCGAACCATGAACAGGCTCGAAAAGTGAGGGAAAAGTGCCTTCCGGATTCAGGTTTGCTGAGGGTGCGATACCTAAGGTGCCAGCACAAGCTGGACCTAAATCCGACAAAATGTCGCCAAATAAATTGGGGCCGATGACGACGTCTAGCCGCTCGGGTGCGAGCACGAAACGTGCGCACAGCGCATCGATGTGCTGCGTCTCCATCGATACTTCTGGGTAGTCCATTGCCAGCGTTTTGGCGCGTTCGTCCCACCAGGGCATGCTGACAGCGAGACCGTTGGATTTAGTTGCTACGGTAAGATGTTTGCGCTCGGTTTGTTGTGCTAGGCGCAGCGCATAATGAAGTACCCGGTCAGAGCCATAGCGAGTGTGAACGCTTTGTTGCAGTACAAGTTCGCGCTCTGTACCCGCAAACATGACGCCGCCAATGTCGGTGTATTCGCCCTCGGTATTCTCGCGGACAATCCAAAAGTCGATGTCTTTACTGGATCTATTGGCGAGCGGGCAACGCACCCCGTCAAATAACTTCACCGGTCGTAAATTGACGTATTGGTCGAACTCGCGGCGTATCTTCAGTAGCGACCCCCACAGTGAGATATGGTCTGGCACGATCTCTGGCCAGCCAACAGCGCCCAAGAATATGGCATCGTAATCTTGTAAATCTTGTTTCCAATCTTCGGGCATCATCGAACCCGTCTTGGCGTAGTAGTCGCAGCCTCCCCATGGTTTGAAGTCGATTGAGAGCTCGAAATTGTAGAGTTTAGCCGCGGCTTCTAGGACCTCGACTCCGGCGGGAATGACCTCTTTTCCGATTCCATCCCCTTCAATAACCGCGATCGAGAGAGCTTGAGACATTGTTAAATCCTTGTTGGGCGCAATCTTATTAAACGTTTGACGACTTCTTTCCCACTAGTCCTGTGCTGCTTGTACTATTGGCTATCTGAGTTTATAACGTCTGTACATAAAAAGGGGATGCTCATGGTTTCACGTTTAGCAATATTGGCGCTGACAGCGCTATTAGGGCCGACCTTAGCGTTTGCTGATGCTTTGTGCGAATTTAAAGGCTTTAGTATTTTTACTGATTTTGAAGGTGGAGCTGCCGCAACGTGTGAGAAGGCAGGTGAAGCGGCTGTGCGCTTGACCATAAAACCTGAAAATACCCCGATCAATAATAGCCCGTGGTACGCGTTTAAAGTGGAATCTGCCCATTTGGATCGCGTAGATATTAAGTTGGAGTACCAGGACGGAACGCATCGCTATACACCAAAATTGAGTTCGGATGGTTTTAAATGGGTTGAGTATCCAGTGGATCGATTGATTGTAGCTGACGATAAATCGTACGTCGCCTTTTCGGTGCCGATTAAGGACGGCATGACCTGGGTCGCTGCACAGCCCTTACTTGGGATAGATGCTTACCGAAAATGGTGGGATACTCTGACAAGCAGCGCAACCCCAGAATATTCTGTTATCGGGAAAAGTCTTGAGGGACGAGACTTGTCGCGCTTGCTGGCTCTTGATGAGCAAACTGAGTTGCTGGTTGTTCTAGGGCGTCAGCATCCACCAGAAACAACAGGCGCGATTGCTATGATGGCGTTCGTGAATCGTTTGTTCGCGGGTGATGAGCTCTCTCAAAAATTTTTAAACCGAGTGGGTGTCGTGATCTATCCCTTCATTAATAGAGATGGGGTGCAGCACGGCCACTGGCGCCACAACCTTGGTGGTAAAGATTTAAATCGCGATTGGGGGCCTTTTGAGCAACCAGAGTCCATGCAGGTCAACCAAGATATTGCTCGCTTGGTGACCGCCAAAAATTTGAAACTAGGTTATATGCTCGATTTTCACTCGACTTGGTACGATGTGTTTTATACGCAGAGAGACAGTGACTATACCTTGCGTCCAGAGATGACTCGTGCCTGGCTCGACGCCTTTGAGCTGTCGATGCGAGAAGTTGAGTCCGACTTTGAACTCAATCGCAAAAGCTCTCATAACCCCGACAGTCCAACCTCAAAGTCTTATTTTTTTGAGGAGTACAAAATCCCTGCAACCACCTACGAAATTGGAGATGAGGCCCCCATATCGCGTATTCAAGAGTATGCTCGGCGGTCAGCAGAAAGCTTTATGCAGGCGTGGCTCAGTGAGGAATCTTGGTATGAATAAGCGTGTACGACGACTCTTCTTTAATGCTCTAGCGCTGGGCCTGACGACGTTGCCGTTGAGTTCAGCGTTCGCTGAAACACTGGATTGGTTGCTAGTGAATGGTCGCGTTATTGACGGTAGTGGTGGTCCCGAGCAGAACGTCGCGGTGGCCTCTATTGATGGCCGCTTGCGTCTGTTTGGCGCAGACCAAGACCTGCCGGAAGCAAGACGTATCATTGATGCCAGCGGGCTTGTGGTTGCGCCAGGATTTGTTGATCCTCATACGCACGCTCGCGCTGACTTGCTGAGCGATGACAAGAACCATGTTCTTAATTATTTAACTCAAGGGGTAACGACGCTCGCCATTGGGAACGATGGCGACGGCACGCCCAATATAGATTTGCGCTTCGAACGACTCGCTGCTAACCGAACTGGAACACACGTGATTCAGTTTGTTGGGCATGGGGCCTTGCGGCGAGCCGTAATGGGTAATGAGAATCGCGAGGCTACAGAATCCGAGCTGCAAGCAATGGAGGCAATGTTGGCGTCTGCCTTTGCAAAGGGGGCTGCGGGGTTGTCGCTGGGGCTTTTTTACACTCCAGGTAATTACGCGCCAACCTCCGAGGTTGCGCAACTTTGTCGAATTGCAGCTACATGGAACAGGATTTGTGAGGCGCACATTCGTTCTGAAAGTTCTCGCGGATTGGGTGTTTTTGCTGCGATAGAAGAGATGATCGAGATTGGGCGCCAGTCGGGTGCGTCAATGCATATTGCTCATATCAAGGTGTTGGGCCGAGATGTCTGGGGGGGCAGTGCTCGAGTCATAGAGCTCATTGAGAGCGCTCAGAAAGAAGGTATTAAGATCACGGCGGATCAATACCCTTGGGTAGCCTCATCCACGCAACTGAAAAATGCGATTTTGTCGGCCGAATGGCTGGCGGGCTCACGCTCTCAGTGGCGAACCCGTTTGCTTGACGCCCAAAACACCGAAGCTGTGCTGGCAGATTTAGAGCAAGGTATCGCGCGTCGAGGGGGCGGCCAAACGCTCATGCTGGTGGCAACGGACAACCCTCAGATTGAGGGGTTAAGATTGAGCGAGGTCGCTCAACAATGGGATATGACAGAAGCCCAGACCGCACTTAAATTGTTGCAAGAATCGCCCCCAAGAGTGGTGTCGTTCAATATGTCGGAGTCCGATATTGCCAATTTCATGAGTCGGCCTTGGGTTGCAACGTCGTCGGATGGCACCGATGGGCATCCTCGCAAGTACGCGAGTTTTCCGCGCAAATATAATCAGTATGTCGTTAAACAACGCGTGCTCTCGCTCCCCCAGTTTGTTCAACGCAGTGCGGCGCTACCAGCTCAGATTTTGGGTTTGAGCGATCGAGGACTGTTGGCAGATGGGATGGTGAGTGATGTGGTGGTCTTTGATCCTGACGAGTATCGCGATGCTGCTACCTTTCAAGCTTGGAATACATTAACCCCCGGAGTTCAGTGGCTGTTTCTTGCGGGTGAACCTGTCATTGAGGCGGGGCGTTACCGTGGGGCTCGAGCGGGGCAAAATTTGGCTTTGCCTTCAGTCTCTGCTACGGTTAAAGCACAATAATTTAACAGGCAGTGTGATGACCCCTCATCATGAAGAGCTAGAACGACACTTCGAGCAAGTGGTAACAGAACATAGCGGCTCGCTGATGCGCGCTTTGCTTAGGATGTTACCGCACGCGGAAGCTGAGGAGGTGGTTCAAGAAGCGAGCTTAAAGGTCTGGTCCTGTCTGTATAGCCTGGAAAAAGACGCTCAGAAGCCCTACTGGTTTCGCACAGCACGTAACATTGCGATTAGCCGATTACGTCATGAGAAGGTGCATCGAGAGGCCGTTCACCTGTTAGAACCCCTTGAGCGAATGCGGTCAGTGGTGGACGAGGCAGAGAGTCACGAGACGAAGCAGTTCGAAGTCTTATTGCTCGAAGCGATTAACGAGTTGCCTCCTGTGTGTCGAAACGTGTTTGTTTTTCGCAAAATCGAGGGATACTCGCAGAAAGAGATTGCCGAAAAACTGGGTGTGAGTGTCAATACGGTAGAAAATCATATTTCTAACGGGATGCGATTTTGTCGACAATTCATCACTAGGCGTCTCGTTGCGCCAAGCGCCAACAGCCAGCAAGTCAAACGGTTAGGTTAGCCTCTTCATAGCTCTGTTAGGTCATAGCGTAACATGACTTACTTGGCATTCGTTGCCGATGCTAAGACGCCATTCGTTGTCTCACTTTTTTACTAACGTATGTGATTTGTGCGCGGTTCGGTTTCCGCGCTCGACCGTAATGTCCTTGGTTTTCGGCAGCCCAAACCCTAAAAAAGCTTTCTTCTCAAATTTGTTTAGTGGTTTTTTTGTATCTGCGCGTTGTTCTAGTAGGAGTGTCACGCTCCAATACAACAACAATGGAGAAGCAGCATGAAAAATAAGATGGCTTTAGCAGTTAATCAGGCCTTGCATCGCTGGGTGCTGCCCGCGGCAGGTGGCGCTGTGCTGGCGATTGCGCCTTTTTACGCGTCTGCGCAAGACGATGAGGGGCAGGGGCAACAGGCATTAGAAGAAATTGTAGTGGTTGGATCTCAAATTAAAGGTGCCAGTATTACCGAGGCGCTGGCGGTGACGGTGGTCAGCGCAGATGATATCGAAGTCATGGGTGTCGATTCAGGCGATGAACTACTGCAGTTGATCCCTGAGAATGGACAGAACTTTTTTAATGAGGCGGAGAATATTTCAGGTGGCGTTAACTCTGCCCGTGGTGATGTTGGCGCCTTTAACCTTCGTAACCTAGGCACCGGTAACACCTTAGTCTTGTTGAATGGTCGTCGTTTAGTGAACTCGGCGAGTTATCAG
>NZ_CBFHWH010000028.1:0-22045 GCF_965659035.1 Aequoribacter sp.
TGTGCGCTGGCTATATACCAAGCCCCAATAACTCAACCATTTAGGATTAGGGATCACATATCTCGAGAAGCATATAAAAGTCAGCCGAGCGGCTGCAGCCTGTTTCGCGCGGAACGTCACGCGACAGGACGTCGCGTGCGTAGCGTGCCACGGACGGCCTTGAAGCGGTCCGCAAGAAATTGGCTGAGACGTGAAGGCGAATCGTTAAACGATTAACCTCTAAAGACTATAACCGACGCTCAGTCATAGCAGCGCACCGAGTGTTCGCAAAACAAATCACGAGCCAGCGCGCTTCCTGAACACAAAATATAGACCGCTACAGAAACTCAGTAAATTCCCGACCACTTCGCGATCATTTGGCTCAGAACACTGAACACGACAGTGACGCCAATCAACAACAGCATCATTCGGAAAGGCTTAAACGGCTTGCGCTCGACGGAGTTCACACCGCGGCTGCAAAACTCATCAACTTTAGCTTGGTCTTCGGGGTGCAATCTTGGCTCATCATTCGAAGAAGTAGTTTGAGAGTCGCTCATATTAGTGAACCTCAGATCGATTAATAGGCGAAGTGTAAGAACATCTTCGCCCAATTTCCAGTACTGTAACGCGCTTAAGAAACCGCGAACAGGGCCTCGGGCATTTGCATTAGAGGCTCTGCGCCACCTTCGATCGCGAGCTTGTGGCCCTGAGCTCGGGGCAGCATACGCTTAAAGTAGAACTCCGCGGTCATTAACTTGGCACGCATAAAGTCTGCATCGGCTGCTCTGGCTGGGTCGTCGAGAAGGCGTGCCGCGGTGCTGGCAAGCTGCGCCCAAAAGTAAGCTAACACAACGTAACCGCTGTACATCAAGTAATCTACCGAGGCAGCTCCCGCTTCGTCAGCGTTCTGCATCGCTTTTTCCCCGATGCTCAGCGATAGAGTTAACCACTCGTCCTTTAATGCGCTAACCGTACTGATGTAGCCGGCGACTTGCTCAGGGTGCTCGCCTTGGCAAAATTCATCCATGATCGCTGTGAAGTCCATGAGTAATTTACCACCACTACCCAAGACTTTGCGGCCGATCAAGTCCATTGCTTGAACACCGGTCGTACCCTCGTATAACAGCGCAATACGAGCATCTCGTACGATTTGTTCCATGCCCCATTCGCGAATATAGCCGTGCCCGCCTAAGACCTGAACGCCATGGTTCGCCGCTTCAAAACCCAACTCGGTCACAAAAGCTTTAGCAATCGGGGTTAACAGCGCCATGAGGTTATCGGCTTGTTTAGCTTGCTCTTCGTTGCCAGCGCGAATAATGTCGCCCTGCAAAGCCAAAAAGAATAAAAACGCTCGGCTTCCCTCGGCTATGGCGCGCTGTGTTAGCAGCATACGGCGAACGTCAGGGTGCACTAAGATGGGATCTGCTGGGCCGTCGGGATTTTTCGGACCCGTTAATGAGCGCATTGCGAGACGCTCACGTGCGTAATTAAAGGCGCCTTGATACGCCAACTCAGCATGACACAAACCTTGAACTGCGGTTCCTAAGCGTGCGGCGTTCATAAACGTAAACATACAGTTAAGACCGCGATTCTCAGGCCCAATTAAGTAACCCTTGGC
Organism: Aequoribacter sp.; assembly: GCF_965659035.1. Taxonomy (NCBI): domain Bacteria; kingdom Pseudomonadati; phylum Pseudomonadota; class Gammaproteobacteria; order Cellvibrionales; family Halieaceae; genus Aequoribacter; species Aequoribacter sp. The sequence continues at coordinate 1,598 of NZ_CBFHWH010000028.1, forward strand.
GCCATCAAAATTCATAACGCAGGTGGCAGAAGCTTTAATTCCCATTTTCGATTCGATCGAAGCACAGTTGAGCGCGTTTCGGTCCCCCAAGGTACCGTCTTCATTCACGTTTACCTTGGGCACTACGAACAGCGAAATACCCTTGGTGCCCTCGGGCGCACCCTCTATGCGTGCAATCACGATGTGTACGATATTTTCAGCCATATCGTGCTCGCCGGCGCTGATAAAGATCTTTGTCCCGTGTAGCGAGAAGCTACCGTCGTCGTTGCGGACTGCTTTGGTGCGAAGCAAGCCCAAGTCGGTACCGCAGTGCGGCTCGGTGAGGCACATTGTTCCGGTCCACTCACCGGAAATCAGGCGTGTTAAGTAGCGTTGTTTTTGCTCTTCACTGCCATGCTCCTCCAAGGTTTTGATGGCGCCGTGGCTCAAGCCGGGATACATCGACCAAGCCCAGTTTGCGGTCCCAGTGAGCTCGCTCATGCATAAACCCAAGGTATTGGGCATTCCCTGACCGCCGTACTCAACATCCGCCGCTAACGAAGGCCAACCGCCCTCGACGTACTGGGCGTACGCTTGAGCAAATCCTGCAGGGGTTTTGACGCCCTCGGGGGTCCATTGGCAACCCTCTTCGTCACCCGACTCATTGAGGGGTGCAAGCACGTCTTCACAGAATTTTGCGCCTTGCTCCAGAATTGCATCGATCAGGTCGGGACTAACTTCCTCAAATTCCGGCAAAGAGGTGTACACATCATCAACGCCTAAAACATCGTGAAGGACAAATTGCAGATCTCGGGTGGGCGCTTTGTAGGTAGGCATGTTGGTTTCCTCGACTCTATGTTAACAGCGGCAACATTTTGCCGACGACGCCATTATAGTCAAGTTAATTGGGCTTTAAATGGCACTAATCACGAATCACAGCCGCCGACAGCCCGCGCTCAATTGATGAAGCTTGAACACTAAAGATCGACTTCGACACCAGAAACACCCGCCCCGTGTGGCAATCTACATTGAGTTAACCACAAGGACCCGCTCATGCGTATTCAGCAACACGCTAATTTGCTACTCAATACTCTTTTACCCAAAATATGCCGACTGTGTCAGCAACATTCGGATACCGATCACACACTCTGTACGTTCTGCAGAGACAGCCTTGTACAGAACACACCTGCGTGTATGCGATGCGGAGAGTATCTGCCAGCCTCTATTACACACGGCTGCCCCTACTGCACGCCAGGGCGATTTGCCTTCGACGCCTGCCACGCACCTTGGCAATACAGCGAGGGTTTACGCTACCTAATTCATCGATGGAAATTTGTTCAAACCACCAACCTGACGTCGGCTCTGGCAGACTTGCTGCTTGAGGGGCTCCCAACCAACCAGGCCATCGACAGACTGATACCCATGCCCTTGCACTGGCGCAGAACCTGGCAACGTGGATATAACCAATGTGCTTTATTGGCGGAATACGTGTCGAGAAAGCTCACCATTGAAGTAAGCAACGCGCTCAGCTGCACCATGTACCAAGCGCCGCAGCATAAAACCCCTCATCGACAAGCTCGAGAACTATCGGATAAACACTTTCGTTGCGGGCAAAACCTAGAGGGCTTACGCTTAGCCCTAATCGATGATGTAATGACAACCGGACAAACTGCTCATCGAGCCGCGCAATGTTTAAAAAACGCCGGCGCTGAATACGTAACAATTTGGTGTATCGCTAAAACACCTAAACCAGGAGCCCCATGCGCCAGTACTGCTTCAAACTCTTATGCTGTGCACTAAGCTCACTTGCGCTATCTGCAAACGCGTCCGTTCTGCGGGTTGCTGTGGCATCAAACTTTGTCCCGGTACTTGAAGCTTTAGTTGAAGCCGTGCCACCCCCCGATAAAGTCACAATCATCTCGGGCGCCACGGGGGCTCTTAGCAACCAAATTCTGATGGGTGCCCCTTTCGATGTGCTGCTAGCGGCCGATGAGGACAGACCGACAACACTTGCGAGCGAGAAGCAGCTAACGCCCCCTATCTGCTATGCCCAAGGACAACTCGTACTCATGGGCGCGCAAGCTCTTGCAGACCTTAACGCAGGTGGACGTATTGCAATCGCCAATCCACTGACCGCGCCTTATGGACGAGCCGCCCAAGAAGTGCTGCAACGCGTCAATATTCCTTCCTTGCAGGTTATTCAGGGTAACAACGCACAGCAAGCTTATCAATTTAAAGCCAGTGGTAACGTGATGTTTGCCTTAGTGCCGGCCTCATTGGCCGAGGGTCTCGCGATTCCGAGCGATTGGTACAGCCCAATTGAGCAATTCGCCGTCTCGGTAAGACCCGCAGGGCACATCAACCACCAAAGCGCCGAGGCGTTTTTGTTGTGGCTATCAAGTGAAGAGGTACAATCACGCTTACACCAATACGGTTATAGCCGCTGCCAACATGACTCTTGATGTACTGACAATAACGCTCAAGCTAGCCTCAGTAACAACCCTGATTCTGCTGTTGTTGTCCCCCCCTATTGCTTGGTGGTTAAGCCGAGGGCACTCATGGTCGCGATCGATCGTTGAGGCTGTCGTAGCGCTTCCCCTGGTGTTGCCCCCGACGGTACTGGGATTTTACCTGTTGATTTTTTTTGCCCCCAACACCGCGCTGGGTCAGTTTTGGCAAGCACTTACCGGCTCACCTTTGAGTTTTAGCTTTTCCGCTCTAGTGATTGGCTCAGTCATTTACTCTATACCCTTTGTAGTCCAACCCCTACAAAGCGCCTTTCAACAAATTCCCATTGGCATTTTAGAGTCGGCGGCGTCGCTAGGGGCCACATCCATTGATCGCTTCTTCAGTATCGTGTTGCCTATGTGTAAGCGAAGTTTCATTACCGCGGGCTGCCTGGGCTTTGCACATACGGTTGGCGAGTTTGGCGTGGTACTCATGATTGGCGGCAATATTCCAGGCGAGACCCAAGTGCTGTCGATCGCCTTGTTCGACTCAGTCGAGCGCCTCAACTTTGCCGAAGCCCATGCCGTTGCCGGCGGCTTGTTGGTATTTTCTCTGGCTGTATTGATTAGCCTCTATCGCCTAAACCCTGCCGATACTCATTCTTCGTGGGTAAGCCGATGATGACCAGCGCCAAGCCTTGCACAGAGCGCAGCCAGGCTGAGTTCGACCGATGAGCTTAGTGTTTAGAGCCCGCAATAATATGGTTTTTGGCGCGGTTGAGTTGACGCTAAAAAATCATACGTGCACGGTAATTTTTGGGCCCAGTGGAAGCGGCAAGACCAGTCTACTGCGCGCGATCGCAGGACTTCCAAGTCCACTGGTAGTTACCCAACTGACTGTCGATGAGCGCGATTTGAGTCATTTGCCCCCACATCAACGCCCCGTCGTACTGAGCGCCCAGAATGCTGCGCTGTTCCCACACCTCACCGTTCATCAAAATCTAGTGTATGGACTAACAAGACGGCAAGGAAACATCTCTGACGTGCAGCACGTCGTCGAGGGCTTAGGCGTCAGTCCCTTGCTCGAGCGAATGCCCGCGAGCTTATCCGGCGGCGAGGCACAGCGAGTGGCATTAGGGCGGGCCTTACTGGCCAACCCATCATGGTTGCTTCTGGACGAGCCCCTGACGAATCTGGATCAGAACGCCCGCAAGCAAATCGTCAAATTTTTGAGCGACTGGCGCAAGCAGCGGCAGATTAGCGTCATTTACGTTACTCATGATATTCCAGAAGCGTTAGCGCTGGCCGACCACGTCATTACTTTGGCAAACGGAAAGGTCATGAAATCGGGGCACCCTGACGTGTTATTGGGCTACGAAGATTCGCAACAAGACCTGAGCAGCGTTTTGTCCGCGCACCTAACGCACCACCACAAAGACGATAAGTTAAGCGAACTGCTACTCGAGGGAAATCGTTTACTCGTACCCGAGATCGCAACAAACGACGACACCAAACCGCTTTACCTTCAAATTGCGGCAAAAGATGTCAGCTTGGCTTTGGAACGCCCTGAGCGGAGTAGTATCTTGAACTTGCTCCCGTGCACCATTGGTACCATTGATATTGGCAGTGAAGCGAGCGCCACCATTACGCTCAATCTAGGTGCTCAGCAGTTACTCGCTAAAATCACGCGCCGCTCGGTGCGCGAACTCGACTTACAGGTCGGACAAGAGGTATGGGCCCAGGTCAAAGGTATTTCGCTACAGACCTAAGATTTTTTACGGCCGGCTGGATAAATAGTATCGAGCAACCATTGCCACGTCGTGTTGTCTTTTAGTACGGCCCGATCAATGCCATCAAAAAAGTCGATAACGCCTTGCGGGTCACGGAAATGATCCATCCTCGTGACCATCTCACGCTCGGGGTCTAAGTGCTTTACGATTTTTGCAGGGTTGCCGGCCACAACGACATTGGCGGGTACCGATTGCGTCACAACCGCACCTGCACCAACCACAGAGTTGTCGCCTATCGTCACGCCTTTCAGAATAGTCGCATGGTCGCCAATCCAGACGTTGTTACCAATGCGAACCGGTCGAGGCTCGGGATCGCGAGCGTTACGATCGTACAGTGTGTGCCAATCGGAATCGGTCACATAGGCGCCGTTCGCCATCATCACACCATCACCAATACGTATCTCATCGCTCGCGCTGATTCGCACACCAGGCGACAACAATGCGGCATCACCTATGATGAGAGCCCCCAGACCCGCATCGCGCCCCCATACGCCCAACTCGACGCGGTGCGAAGGCTCGCCGATCGCCGTCAGACTGTGGCCAATATGAATGTTTGGCCCCGAAATTTTCACATACCAAGGTTTCATGACAGTATGGTACGGCCCCAGTGAGGCGCATTCAGGTCGCAAAAAATATTCGGTATACCAATGACGAAACTGTAAATGCAGCTTTTTTAGCCAATACGGTCGGTTGTCTTGCTTCACGCTTACCTCAAATCTCAGTGGCTTATTAACGCCGTCGCTCGACGAATTGCGCTATGATGACAGCGACCATTCATGAGGTGCAAGTGTAAGCCGTGACCAATCTCGGAAACTCCAAACCCGTATCAAGCAACCAAATCGCAGTGCATGAGAATCTCGAAGCGATTGTGACGAAGCACCTTTGCACGACCGACCGTACGCCCATACCCGACTTTGTGCACGACAGTTTCGAGCTGATGAGGAAAACTCTGAGCCTAACGGGTTTACCGCTCTGGCTAGATTCATTTTGCGGCACGGGTATCAGCACCCGAAAATTGGCTGAACAAAACCCCAACTTTTGTGTGATCGGCGTCGACCAGTCAGAACAGCGCCTAAAAGCCGAACCACCTGCGGAGTTGACCAATTGTCTGCTGGTTCGCAGCGACTGCGACGCACTTTGGCGACTCATGGCCGAGCACAAAATCCAAGCGCAGCGTCACACGTTGTTCTACCCAAACCCTTGGCCTAAAGCCTCACAGCTTAAACGCCGCGTGCACGGCCACGCGAGCTTCAAGGCGCTGCTCGAGATTTCGCCGAACCTTGAACTACGCACAAACTGGGACATTTATGCCCGTGAATTTACTCAAGCGCTAACCATTGCAAGTCGTCCAACAGAGTTAACGTCTTTTGTACCAAAAGAGCCAATAACGCGTTTCGAAGCGAAGTATATTGCCAGCCAGCATACGCTGTGGCGGGTTTGCTCGACGACCAGCCCGTGACGTTCTCCTCTGTTTGCGATAGAGTGTTCGCCTAATTTAGGAGGACGCATGACTCAGGCCAACGACCCCGTATGGGAACGAATTCGCCAAGAAGCTGCGCATGAAGCGCAACAAGAGCCCATACTCGCCAGCTTTTTCCACGCCACGATCTTGAACCATCGTAAGCTTGAGTGCGCCCTCAGTTTTCACCTTGCCAGCAAATTAGACAGCCCAACAGTACATGCGCTGCTACTGCGAGAGGTCATCATGCAGGCCTTCGAAAGCGACCCTGAGCTGGGAATTGCGGTACGCCAAGACCTGCTCGCGGTCGAAGAACGCGACTCAGCATGCCACGAATTATCTGTACCCTTCTTGCATTTCAAGGGGTTCCACGCTCTGCAAACCTATCGCGTGGCCAATTGGCTGTGGCGGCAAGGCAGACACTCTTTAGCCTTATTCTTTCAAAACAGAATGTCGAGCGAGTTCGATGTCGATATTCATCCCGCGGCCAAATTAGGACATGGCATCATGCTCGATCATGCCACCGGCTTGGTGATTGGCGAAACCGCAGTGGTTGGCAACAACGTATCAATACTGCAGTCAGTCACTTTGGGGGGCACGGGCAAAGAAGATGGTGACCGCCATCCAAAAATCGGTGACGGCGTTCTGATCAGCGCAGGTGCTAAGATATTGGGCAATATCACCGTGGGCGAAGGCGCCAAAGTGGGTGCTGGCTCAGTGGTACTTGACCACGTACCGCCGCACGTCACTGTGGCCGGCGTGCCCGCCAAAATTGTAGGTCGACCTGCGAGCGAGTTACCCGCACTAGAAATGGATCAGGGCTTCGATAACGCTAGCTAGCGCGCAACAGCCTGGTGGTAAACCGGCGACAACTCCACCACTGCGTCAACAAAGGCCTTTACGTGATCAGGGTTAACACCGGGCGTTACGCCGTGCCCAAGGTTAAAGATGTGGCCCGAACCATGACCGAAGCTTTCTAAGATAGTCGCAACCTCTTCACGAATTCGCGCTGGACTCGCGTATAAGATCGCAGGGTCCATATTGCCTTGCAAAGCGACTCGACTACCAATTTGTTGGCGCGCCGAACCGATATCGGTCGTCCAATCCAAACCTACGCAGTTAGCGCCGCAATCTGCAATTGAAGACAACCACTGCCCACCGTTCTTGGTAAACACAATCACGGGCACGGAGCGACCATCCGCTTCTTTCGTCAGTTGCGCGATAATTCGCTGCATGTACTTCAGCGAAAACACTTTGTAGGCCGAGGCACTTAAACTGCCGCCCCAGGTATCAAAAATTTGTACGGCCTGCGCACCCGCTGCAATTTGCGCGTTTAGGTAATCTGCTACTGCATCGGCCAACAAGGCCAGCAACTTATGCATCACTTCAGGCTGGTCATAGGCCATAGCTTTAACGCGAGCAAAATCTTTGCTACTGCCGCCTTCAACCATATAAGTTGCTAGTGTCCACGGGCTGCCAGAAAAGCCAATCAAAGGGACTTCACCATTCAATTCATTACGAATCGCGCTGACCGCGTCCATAACGTAGCTCAAATCGTCTACCGCTTTGAAATCATTCAAGGCATCGATATCTGCCTCGGAGCGCACCGTCTTGTGGAACCTAGGTCCTTCACCCTCTTCAAAATACAGACCCAGACCCAGGGCATCGGGAATGGTCAAAATATCCGAGAACAGGATGGCTGCGTCCATTGGGTAACGACGCAAGGGCTGCATCGTGACTTCGCAAGCCAGTTCTGTGTTCTTACAAAGATCCAAAAAAGAGCCAGCCTGTGCGCGCGTTGCCCGATACTCAGGTAAATAGCGGCCCGCCTGACGCATCATCCAAATAGGCGTACGGTCGACAGGTTGACGCATTAACGCGCGTAAAAAACGATCATTTTTTAAATTCGACACAAACTCGCTCGCTGTAAAAGTTACACGTCTAAGTAATCTAAGATGCCTTCTGCAGCTTGGCGTCCTTCCCAAATAGCAGTGACCACAAGATCGCTGCCACGGACCATATCGCCACCGGCAAAGATTTTGGGATTCGTCGTTTGAAACTTAAAGTTCTGGTGCTCTGGTGCCACAACGCCTTGCCAATCATTCAGCTCAACATCGGCAGAGCCAAACCATTCTGCAGGGCTTGGCTGGAAGCCGAAGGCGACAATAACGGCGTCTGCATCGATAACTTGCTCGCTACCTTCGATAGGCTCAGGGCGACGACGGCCATCTGGACCAGGTTCACCGAGTGCGGTTTCAACCACACGAATACCGCTGGCTTTACCGTTAGTTTCCACCACCTCGATGGGCTGGCGGTTAAACAAAAACTGAATGCCTTCTTCACGCGCGTTTTTTACTTCTTTACGGGAACCCGGCATGTTGACTTCGTCACGACGATAAGCACAAATGACCTCTTTGGCGCCTTGACGAACTGCGGTACGAACACAGTCCATCGCCGTATCACCACCGCCCAAGACCACCACGCGCTGACCTTTTAAATTAACAAAGGCTTCGGGGTCTTGTTGATAGCCGCGATTGTTGTTTACGTTGCCAATTAGGTAATCCAAGGCTTTATGCACACCGGGCAGATCTTCACCTGGGAAACGGCCCAGCATCGCTTTGTAGGTACCCATGCCCAAGAACACCGCGTCGTAATCGGCCAGCAATTGCTCGATCGTGATATCGCGGCCAATCTCGGTATTTAATTTGAATTCAATACCCATGCCTTCAAACACTTCGCGACGACGAACCATAACGTCTTTTTCAAGTTTGAACTCTGGAATACCAAAGGTCAGCAAACCGCCGATTTCAGGGTAGCGATCGTATACAACCGCTTTAACGCCCGCACGAGTCAGCACATCGGCGCAACCCAAACCGGCAGGGCCCGCGCCAATAATGGCAACCCGCTTATCGGTTTGCACGACACCCGACAAATCAGGACGCCAGCCCATCGCCAAGGCTGTGTCAGTGATGTATTTCTCGGTAGCACCAATCGTGACCGCACCAAAACCATCGTTTAACGTACAGGCACCCTCGCACAAGCGATCTTGCGGACACACACGTCCGCAGACTTCGGGTAGCGTGTTGGTCTGATGTGACAGCTCTGCTGCTTCAAATAAGTGCCCCTCGGACACCAGCTTCAACCAGTTGGGGATAAAGTTGTGTACGGGGCATTTCCACTCGCAATAGGGGTTGCCACAGGCCAAACAGCGATCGGCTTGGTTCTCTACTTGCGACTCAGTATATTGATCGTAAATTTCAATGTACTGCGTCTTACGATTTTGAATATCACGTTTATTTGGATCGTTACGACCCACATCAATGAACTGAAAATTGTTTCCTGCACGGCTGCCCATAATGCCTATCCTCCTTGTGATTAATCCGTATCTCGCAGACGCGACAGCAAAGTGCCAAGGTCTGCGGCTTTAGGTTTAACCAACCAGAATTTACCGATGTAATCTTCAAAGTTTTCTAACAAATGTGCCGCCCACGCCGAGTCGGTCTCGCGGGCGTGGTCTTTAATGCGCTCTCGCAAGTGATGGCGGTAAGCCTCCATATACTCAGCGTTAATACGGCAGATCTCAACCAATTCGCTGTTATAACGATCAATGAAGGTTCTGTCTTCGTCCAGCACATAGGCGAATCCACCGGTCATACCGGCGCCAAAGTTCACTCCGGCTGCACCTAAGACGATGACCGTGCCACCTGTCATGTATTCGCAGCAGTGGTCGCCAGCACCTTCAACAATCGCATGAGCCCCACTATTACGCACCGCAAAGCGCTCGCCCGCCGTACCCGAGGCATAAAGCTCGCCACCTGTAGCACCGTAGAGACAGGTGTTACCGATAATGGCTGCGTCTTTGGCTTCAAAAGCACTGCCCTTAGGCGGATACAATACTAACTTACCGCCTGCCATACCCTTGCCGACATAGTCGTTGGCATCACCCTCTAGGTACATGTGCAAGCCACCGGCATTCCAAACGCCAAAGCTTTGGCCGGCCGTACCCTCTAAGCGCATAACCACGGGGGCAGACTCCATACCTAAGTTGCCGTGCCGCTTTGCAATTTCACCGCTCAAGCGTGCGCCAATCGAGCGATCGCAGTTACCGACACGATAACTGAACTCGCCACCGCTTGCTGCCTCGATCGCTGGCAGTGCATCCGCAACCATGCGCTCAGCCAACTCGCCCTGATCAAAAGGATCATTAGACGCAACCTGGCAAAACTGGGGCTGGTCAACCGCCGCTGGATCAACGTGCAAAATCGGCGCTAAATCTAGATGGCTCTGTTTCGTGGTGTTGCCCGGCAACAGCTCGAGCAAATCAGTTCTACCGATCAGCTCTTCTATGCTTCGAACCCCAAGCTTAGCCAGCCACTCTCGAGTTTCCTCAGCCACCATCGTAAAGAAGTTAACCACCATATCGACAGTGCCGTTGAAATGATCATCACGCAAACGGCTATCTTGAGTGGCAACACCTGTTGCGCAGTTATTAAGGTGGCAGATGCGTAAGTACTTACAACCTAACGCAACCATGGGTGCAGTGCCAAATCCAAAACTCTCGGCACCCAAAATGGCAGCTTTGATCACATCGAGGCCGGTTTTCATACCACCGTCAGCCTGCAGCCTGATGGAGCCGCGCAAGCGGTTACCACGCAGCGTTTGCTGAACTTCGGCCAAGCCTAATTCCCAGGGCGAGCCCGCATGACGAATTGATGTAATCGGGCTGGCCGCGGTTCCGCCATCGTACCCGCTAATAGTAATCAAATCGGCATAGGCTTTTGCCACACCAGCAGCGATTGTGCCAATGCCTGGTTCCGACACCAATTTCACCGAAACCAACGCGTCAGGGTTGACCTGCTTTAAGTCGAAAATCAGCTGCGCTAAATCTTCAATCGAATAGATATCATGATGAGGAGGCGGCGAAATCAACGTCACGCCAGGAACCGAGTAACGCAACCGCGCGATGAGGTCGTTCACTTTACCGCCCGGTAACTGACCACCCTCACCAGGCTTAGCGCCCTGCGCCACTTTAATTTGTAGTACCTCAGCATTCACCAAATAGTGAGGCGTTACACCAAAACGACCAGAGGCAATCTGCTTAATTTTTGAAACGCGCTCGGTGCCGTAACGCGCTGGATCTTCGCCGCCCTCACCCGAATTTGACCGCGCTCCGATGCGGTTCATAGCAGCCGCTAGCGCTTCGTGTGCTTCTGGGCTTAGCGCCCCAAGCGACATGCCCGCTGAGTCAAAGCGCGGCAATATGGTCTCTATCGACTCAACTTCATCTAAAGGCAAGGCCTGCTCTGCTAAAACGGGCTTCATCAAATCGCGTAAGGTCGCCACAGGGCGGCTATTCACCATTTGACTGTACTTTTGATAAATGCCTCGGTCGCCAGCCGCAACCGCTTGCTGCAGAGCCAAAACAACATCGGGGTTAAAGGCGTGATATTCCTGCCCATGCACGTATTTTAGCAAGCCACCCTGAACCAACGATTTACGCAATGACCACGCTGTTTTCGCAAGCGCCTTTTGATCATCTTCGAGATCCGTGAAATCAGCGCCGCTAATTCGGCTGGCAACGCCTTTGAAGCAAGTATCAACGACCTCTGAAGCCAAACCAATAGCTTCAAAGAGCTGCGCACCGCGATACGAGCTTACTGCCGAGATGCCCATTTTGGACATAATCTTCAACAGCCCTTTGTTGATACCCTTGCGGTAGTTTTTGTAGCAGATACTGGGATCACCCAAAATCTCGCCTTTACGCAATAAATCGTCTAAGACCGAATAGGCCAAGTAGGGATACACCGCTGTAGCCCCAAAGCCCAGCAAACAGGCAATTTGGTGTGAGTCGCGCGCACTACCGGTTTCTATTACGAGGTTGGCGTCGCAGCGCAAGCCCACTTTAATCAGGTGGTGATGCACCGCACCGGTCGCCAACAAGCTGTGGATCGGCAAACGATCTGTCGCAATCTTGCGGTCCGAAATAATCATTATCGTGGCGCCATCGCGGACAGCTTGCTCAACTTGCTGGCACAGTCCCGCTACGGCTTCCGCAAGACTCATGTCAGCAGGTGCATAAGTCGCGTCAATATCAGCGACCTCAAACCCCGGACGGTCAAGGTTGAGCAAGCGGTTAAACTTGCTTTGCGACAGTACCGGCGAGCGCAGAATAATGCGTCGCGCATGCTCTGGACCCTCGGTAAAAATATTTTGTTCACGACCCAAATCGGTTTCGAGTGACATCACGATCGTTTCCCGCAAAGGATCAATCGGGGGGTTAGTCACCTGTGCGAACTTCTGCCGAAAATAGTCGTATAGGCTTCGAGTTTGCTGCGATAGAACTGCCATCGGGGTATCGTCACCCATGGATCCAACCGCCTCATTACCCGATTCTGCCAAGGGTCGAAACACTTGATCTCGTTCTTCGAACGTGACCTGAAACATCTTTTGATAAGCGTCTAGCTCGGCAACGTCAATACCGGGGTCTACCTCGCCATCGAAGGTGCCTTCGATACGCTCAGAATTATCACGCAGCCACTGCTTGTATGGCTTTCGTGTCTTCAAGCGGTTATCGATGTCAGCGGTGTGGAGCACCTCGCCGGTTTCAGTATCAACCACTAACATTTGCCCGGGACCCACACGACCCTTCGCCACAACGTCTTCAGGCTTGTAGTTGTAGGTGCCGATCTCAGACGCAACGGTAATGAAGCCGTCTCGCGTTCTGACCCAGCGCGCAGGGCGCAAACCGTTGCGATCGAGCAAACAGGTCGCGTAGCGGCCATCCGTTAGTACGATACCGGCGGGGCCGTCCCAGGGTTCCATATGCATCGAGTGATACTCATAGAACGCTCGCAGGTCCGGATCCATTGACTCCAAGTTTTGCCACGCTGGCGGAATTAACATCCTCAAGGCACGCGGCATATCAACGCCACCGGTCAGCAAGACTTCTAGCATGTTGTCTAAACTTGAGGAATCCGAACCCGTGCGGTTAACGATAGGCTGGATATCAGCGATATTCGGCAACATGTCGGTTTCAAATAGAGCTGAGCGAGCATCGGCCCAGTTCCGGTTACCTTCGATAGTATTAATTTCGCCATTGTGCGCGAGCAAACGGAAAGGCTGCGCCAAGGGCCACTTAGGCAAGGTATTGGTGGAAAAACGCTGGTGAAACACACAAATAGCCGTCTGCAAACGAGGGTCAGCCAAATCGGCGTAAAATTGTGCCAAATCAGCGGGCATGACCAAGCCTTTATACGACACGACCTTGGCTGATAAGCTGCAGAGATAAAACGCTTCGTGTGCAGAATCCGATAAGGCTTGCTCTGTTTTACGTCGCGCAATCAATAGCTTTGCTTCTAGCGAGACCGATTCATCCGCCTCGTCTTGCACCACAAAACATTGCTCAATTCGGGGTAGGCTCGCCAAAGCAATCTCACCACAAATCGAGGCATCTGTGGGCACTACACGCCAACCCAGAGGTTTGAGGCCTTGAGCACGCAAGGACGTTTCCAGTGCCGTACGTTCAGTGGCAGCAGCGTCTTGATCTTGACTTAAGAACGTCTGACCAACGGCAAAGTGGTCTGGCAAATCAATGCCGAGTACCTTTCTCGCCTCATCTTTAAAAAAGCTTTTGGGCATTTGGAATAACAAGCCGCAGCCATCACCGGTCTTGCCATCTGCGGCGATACCACCTCGGTGAGTCATGCACGTTAACGACTCAATCGCTGTTTGCAGCAAGCGGTGACTCGCTTCACCCGTGGTTTGGGCAATTAATCCAAACCCACAGTTGTCGCGGAATTCTTCAGGGCGATATAGGCCAGCGTTCATAGCTATTCCAATAAAGTTAACAGTTGTAGATAACGTGTGCGGAGCACTCCCCGCGTGAGGCTCAAGGGGCACTTCTTCTGAGGGGGAAGCGGATTTTACACGCTCTTAGGCATCTCGACAAACACAGGCCCAAAACTGTACAAGATTTGCCTCAAATTAGAGGGTGTATTCGTCGATTAGAGCGGTTAATTCGGCCTCGGTAACATCATCAACGACAGCGGCAGACCCCAGTGCATTCAACAGCACAAAGCGCATTTGTCCATCAATCACCTTTTTATCCAGAGCCATCAGGTCGATAAAGGTCTCTGAGGTCATGTCTTTTGGTGCCCACACCGGCAAACCTAAATCGACCAAGAGTTGCTCGAGTTCAGCCACCAAATCAACATCAACCGAACCGCGCATGGCCGATAAACGTGCGGCCATGACCATTCCTGCAGCAACGGCCTCACCATGCAACCATGAACCGTATCCCATGTGCGTCTCAATCGCGTGCCCAAAGGTGTGACCTAAATTGAGAATTGCCCGCAGGCCCGATTCGCGCTCGTCGGCCGCCACGACTTCGGCTTTAATCTCACATGAACGCTGAATGGCATGGCGCAGCGTATCGACATCACGTGCCGCCAAGAGGTCTCGGTTAGCACAAATCCAAACGTGGAACTCGGCGTCATAAATCAGGCCGTATTTAACGACCTCCGCCAGCCCCGCCGCGTACTCACGCACACCAAGAGTCGCAAGCGTACTCGTGTCAATGACCACCGCGGTAGGCTGATAGAACGCACCGATCATATTTTTGCCCAATGGGTGATTGACCGCGGTTTTGCCTCCGACAGAGGAATCGACTTGAGCCAGCAGGGTCGTAGGTATTTGAATAAAATCAACACCACGCTGATAGCAAGCGGCGGCAAAGCCGGTGATGTCACCAACAACACCACCCCCTAAGGCAATGAAGGTTGTACTCCGGTTGTGCCGAGCAGCGAGCACCTGATCGAAAATATCACCCAAGGTCTGCCAAGTTTTGTACTGTTCACCGTCAGGTAGTATCACTGAAGTAACCAAAGCATGATCTTGCAATTGTCGCAGCACGGTATCGAGATACAAAGGCGCTATGGTTTCGTTGGTCACCACGACCACTTGCCGGCCCTTAATCGCCCCAGCTATCAAATTGCTAGAGCTCAATAAGTTCGCGCCAACATAAATAGGATATCGGCGGTCGCCAAGTTCGACGTGTAATGTAGTTTGCTGCTGTGACATGTTTTCGCTCGCGCGTTATAGGGCTTGATCACCGTATTGGCGGGCAAGCTTGGTGGCAATAGACCGAGAGTTGGCGCCATCGGTTTCGATGATTTGAGTCGCAATGTCGCGATACAAAGGGTCGCGAATGGTCATTAGACGTTCGAGCACCGCTCGCGGATTCTCGGTTTGCAGCAATGGGCGCTTGCGGTCGTTCGCAGTGCGGCGCAGCTGCTCATTCAAGGATGCACGCAAGTATATCACCTGTACGGGCTTTAAGAGGACTCGATTTTCTTCACGCATCACGATACCACCGCCGGTGGCAATAACGCCCTCAGGCATAGCGAGCAGATCTTTCAGCACTTGAGTTTCACGATCACGAAAGCCTTGCTCGCCCTCAACATCGAAAATCCAAGGAATATCGGCACCGGTGCGCGCCTCGATTTCGGCATCGCTATCTTTAAAAGGCAGACGCAACTTTTTCGCAAGTAAGGTGCCAACGGTGGTTTTGCCGGCCCCCATAGGGCCGACTAGGACAATCAAAGCCATACTGACAGCTCTAGTCGAGTAAAGAATCTGCCAGTATACGCGGAGTAATAAAAATTAGCGTCTCTGTTTTTGTGCGAGAGGTCGAGGTGCTCTTAAAAAACTGCCCCATGACCGGTATGTCGCCTAGCACTGGAACTTTGGATACTTTTTCGAGATCTTCGGTACGGAATACGCCGCCCAGGACAATGGTTTCACCGTTACCGACCAACACCTGAGTTGTAAGCTCCGTGGTATCAATCGTGGGAATGCTGCCGCCATTACCAGAAGGCACCAAATCACCGATACTGTCTTGGTTAATCACAAGATCGAGTAAGATACGATCATCCGGCGTGATATTGGGCGTCACGTCAAGCTGCAACACAGCCTCTTTAAACTGAGTCGCTGTTGCCCCACCAGCCGATGACTCTTGATAGGGCACCTCGGTACCCGATTTAATCGAGGCCTTTTGTTTATCGCCGGTAATCACTTTAGGCTGGGACACAACTTCACCCTTGCCCACGGCCTCTAACGCGCTGAGTTCGGCGGTTAAAAATACGTCTTTACTGGTAAAGCCCACCGCGAAACTACCCGCAGGCTCGGCGACACCCAAGTCCACCAAAAGCGAGCCTGGCAGAGACACAGAGCCGGGCACACCGTCGATAATCGATTGGTTTAAATTAGTGACGTTTTCTATGTCTCCACTAACCGAAAGGGCGTTCCCAAAAAAGTTATTGTTCGTGTGCCCACCACCCCAAGAGATACCTAACTCTTCATCGAGGTTTGATTGCGCAATGACGATACGCGCTTCGATCATGACCTGACGGATCGGAATATCCACTAAGTCAATTAGATTACGAATTTCGGCGAGCTTAGCCGACGTTTCCGTAACGATAAGCGAGTTGGTTCTGGGGTCGACGATGACACTACCCCGCGTCGAAATCAACGACCCACCGTCCTCACTGCCGGCTGAGAACAAATCGACAATAGCGTCGGCTTTCGCATACCGAACTCGTATGAATTCGGTATTCAAAGGTGCCAATTCAGCGATTTGCTTGTTGGCTTCAATTTGCTGCCGTTCACGCTCGGCAATTTCATCTGCAGGCGCGACCATCAGTACATTGCCGATTTGGCGCTTGTCTAAGCCTCGAGTCTTTAACACCAACTCGAGAGCCTGATCCCAGGGCACGTTCTGCAAGCGCAAGGTAATACGGCCTGTTACCGTATCGCTGGCTACTAAGTTAAGTTCGGTAAAGTCCGCAATCAGCTGTAACACCGCTCGCACTTCAATATCTTGGAAATTCAGCGAAATGCGATCGCCCACATACGCGAACTCGTTGCGGCGGTCCTCCACTTCTTCAACCGTGAGTGCTTTGACGCTCAGCACATACTGATTGTCTGTTTGATAGGCCAAATAATCGAAATCTTTGGCGGTTTTCAGCGTCAATACCGTACCGAGCTCGGTCGTATTCACATCCACACTGTAGACTGGAGTGGCAAAATCGGTCACATCAAAGCGACGCAATAAACGCTCAGGTACGGCAGTATCTTTGAACTGGACCTTGATGTCACCGGCCTCCGAATACACGTTCACGTCGACATTCGGGTTACTTAAATCCAATAATAAGCGACCCTCGCCATCCGTAGTGCGCTGAAACTGGAGATCGGTGATCATGGCCTCGACGTCTAAGACCTTTTCGACTTTCGCCATGACGGCATTTGGGTCGGATGCTGGCTTGGTATAGTCGCCCTGGCCGCCCTCGCCCACAGTGACGAAGAATGAATTACCTTCGACGCGTGTTTCGTAAGGCACCAGCTTAACTAAATTCACGATCATTCGAGTACGATCGCCCGCCTCCACGACCATAACCGCGGTTGCATTGCCATAAGGCAGAGAAAAACGCTTGCGGTCTAGGCCACTTTTCGTACTGGCGAAGTCCAAGGCAATACGCGCGGGCTTCTCCACGGTGTAGCCCTTGTAATCATCCGGCACCGAATCGAAATCCATACGTATTTCAAACTTGCCACCCGATCGCGAGGTGAAGCTAATTTCTTCGACCACACTGGCCATCGACTGAGAAGTTAAGGTCAAAGCAAACGCAGCCGCCACCCATCGCGCCGAAGTCCTGCTTAGTAAAGTTCTGACGGTACGCCACAACATGCTATTACCCCTCTCCCAAATTCATTCCGCTGAGCATGATCGAGCGAGGCCGCTCTACCCAACCATCTTCCGAACCATCGCTCACGATTTCAACCACCGCAACATAAGTAGGCCCCATGTCAATCACGCGCCCGTGATTCCGGCCAATATAGTTACCCAAACCCACGCGATGAATCCCACCGTCGGGATCTTGCATCAGGGTCCAATCCTTACCGTTGCGACGAATCGTGCCCACCATAACCAACGATTCAAGCGTATATTGTTCTAAAAATTCTTTTGGCCTCTTTGGATCCGGTCGCACCGCTGACACTGACTGCAACTGCGCCACATCCTGAACCGCGACAGGCCGCTCAAATGGGCTACGTGTCGTTGTCGCGCTGTAGGCAAAAGCTTCATAATCTTTAAAAGGCGGTATCGCGGCAATAATACCCGCCGGGCGAGCACGCTTTTCCGCCATGAACTGATCGAGATCACTGAAGTCGTCGTTAGCGCACGCTGCCAAACCCAGCACCACGCCCCCAGCGACTAGCCTTTTAAACAACCTCAGCATCACCCACCATCCCTGTAGCGGTAGGTTTTGGCAATCATATTCATGCGCAAATCACCACCGCCCCGCGCCGTTTCGATGCTGAAATCGTGCAGCGTCACAATGCGAGGCAAGCCAGCCATCGACGAGACGAAACTACCCAAATCGTGATAGGAGCCCGTGGCGACAATCGCGATAGGTAGCTCGACGTAAAATTCATCGGCGCGTTCATCTTGCAGATCGATGCTGGCAATTTCTAAACCGTTAGCCAAGCCTTTATTGGTGATGTCTTCAAGCAAACCAGGTACCTCAGTGTCACTGGGTAATTGACTCACAAGCGCACCAAATGAATCTTCCATTTCTAACATCTGACGCTTGTACGCATCTAAATTTGCCGCTTTGAAGGCCTTGTCTTCAAAATCTTTCTTGGTGTCTAGCTCTTTCTGCTCCGCGCGAGCCAAATCTTGCTGTAGCCCTTTAACATGATAGTTGTACCCAACAAAAAGCACTGCCGCAAAGACCAAGACCCACAACAACACTAGAATGGGCAGAGGCCAAGAGCCAATATTATCTGGGTCAAGATCGCTGACATCGAACTCTTTTAAACTACGTAAAGTATCTTCAATGGCCATTATCGCGCACCCTCGCCATCCGGCTGGATTTTCACAGACAAATTAAAGGTGGTCGCTTGCGGACCAAACTCAGGAGCGGCTCTCACCGAATCGAGATTCGGCGACGAAAACCAATCGGAAGCCTCCAGGTTTCGCATTAAACTCGACACTCGGTTGTTCGATTCAGCAACGCCGCGGATACTGATAACACCGTCAACAGACTGCAGACTGGTGTAATAAACACCGTCGGGCACCGTGCGAACTAACTGGTCCATGACCCGAACAATAATGGGGCGATTGCCCTGCAAGTCCTGAATCACTCGCATGCGATCAAGCAACTGGGTACGCCTTTTTTGCAAATCACGGATTTCAGCCACCTGGGCGTTCAGCACCGTAATTTCATTTGCGATGTAGTCGTTACGCCGCTTCTGGGCGTCAATTTTACCGCTGATCACAAAATCCACCGCGATCAACAGCGCAATGGCAATTAGAGCAACCAGCGCCGACACCAAGTAGAACTCTCGCTTTTTTTGCTCGCGGAGCTCTTCGCGCCAAGGCAGTAGGTTAATGTTCGCCATCAGTCGAAACTCCTCATGGCTAAACCGCAGGCAATCATCATCGCCGGGGCATCACCCGCCAAGGCTACCGCATCTACCTTTGATGAAATGGACATTTCAGCAAAAGGATTCGCAACCGTCGCAGGGGTTCCCAATTTGTCCTGTACCAGGGTATCGAGGCCCTGCATAGACGCCACACCACCCGCTAAAATGATGTAATCCACATCGTTGTACTGACTGGACGAAAAGAAGAACTGCAAAGAGCGAGCGACCTGCTGAACCACAGCGTCTTTGAAGGGCTCAAGCACTTCGGGCTCATAATCGTCGGGCAATCCGCCTTGTTTCTTGGCTAAACCTGCTTCTTCTAGCGGCAAGCCGTAGCGGCGCATAATTTCATCGGTGAGTTGCTTACCACCAAATAACTGCTCACGGGTGTATATTGTTTGGCCTTGATGCAAAACGCTTAATGTGGTCATCGTCGCACCAATATCAACAACGGCAACCGTATTGTCCGGCTCCAAATCTAATTGGTGCTCGATCAGCGTAAACGCTCGCTCCATCGCGTAGGCTTCGACATCAACGATTTTGGCCTCTAGACCCGCTTCTTCAATTGCCTCAACCCGAGCCTCGATGGTTTCACGTCGACATGCCGCAATTAAAACGCTGTCGTAGTTTTCGGTATCCAGCGACGGACCTTGGACCTCGAAATCAATCGCGACTTCTTCGAGCGGATAGGGAATGTACTGGTCAGCCTCTACCGCGAGCTGAGCCTCCATCGCGTCGTCGTTTAAACCTTCTGGCATATCAACCAGCTTGGTGATCACGCTGGATCCGGCCACTGCTGCCGACACAAACTTAACCTTAGTTTTCGACTGGTTGACGACTTGCGTGACAGCTTTGGCGACGCCAGCGATATCGTTGACATTTTTCTCGATAACGGCGTCTACGGGCAGGGATGCCACGCCGTAGCTTTCGACGCGATACCGCTCGCCACTGCGACTCAACTCCAAGAGCTTCACAGTCGTCGAGCTAATGTCTAACCCCAACACCGTGATCTTGGGTTTTTTACCGAACAAATATAGCAACTAGCGCCTCACCATCTTGCAGATATGCTAATGTGTCATATTACTTCACATTACCACAAAGATATAGGGTTGTTGGACTCGCATGCAAGCATCATTAGCGCCTATAATTCAACTTATGCCCTACCTAACCATCAAATGTTGCTGTGACTAAGTCTTTCCCTCGCTGGGTATATGCCTTAATCGCGCTTGCCGCTATGGCAGCATGCGGCGTTGTTTGGGGTCTCGCTGGACTCTATCTGTATCTGAGTCCA
>NZ_CBFHWH010000028.1:22142-24693 GCF_965659035.1 Aequoribacter sp.
GTGGCGGCAGCACGCTAACCATGCAGGTGGCGCGAAACTATTTTTTGACGCTGGACCAAACCTTTATTCGCAAGTTCAACGAAATCTTACTAGCGATCGAAATCGAACGGGCGCTGAGCAAACAAGAGATTTTTGAGCTGTACTTTAATCGCGTATTTCTCGGACATCGGGCTTACGGTTTTGAAGCCGCATCCGAAGTGTATTACGGGCGATCGATCAAGGAGCTTAGCTTGTCGCAATGGGCGCTGTTAGCAGGCATACCAAAAGCGCCCTCTCGCGACAACCCGGTTTCCGACCCACAAGCAGCGAAAGATCGACGCAATTGGATTCTAGGCCGCATGGTGAAACTCGGCTATATCACAAGCACTGAAGCCGAAGCCGCAAAGCAAGAACCGGTTCTCGCGTCGTTACATGGCGGGCAAGTCGAACTCAGGGCGGATTACGTCGCCGAATTGGTCCGCGCCGAAATGCTCGAGCGCTTCGGCAATAGTGCCTACACCGATGGTTATGTCGTCACCACCACGATAAACGGCAATTTGCAGGCCACAGCGCGACGGGCGGTGATTAATGGGCTGCAGGAGTATGACCGACGCCATGGCTATCGCGGCGCCGAAGCCAAACTCCCCGGCGATCCAATGATCAATAAAACCGAGTGGCAAGAAGCGCTAAACCAACGTCCGAGCATCGCCGATATGCAGGCCGCGGCGGTAATAGAAGTAAACGAACGCGACATAAACGCGATGCTCAGCAGCGGACAGACGGTCCAGATAACCTGGCAGAACGGCTTACAACAAGCCAATCCATACATCAACGAGGACCTATTCGGACGCAGCCCCACCAACGCGTCGGACGTGGTTGCCGTAGGCGATGTCATACGCATCCGCGAGAAAATTAACGGCGACTTCGAACTTACCCAGCTGCCAGCCGCTCAGGCCGCCCTTGTTTCACTTGAAGCTAAAACAGGTCGAATTTTGAGTCTCGTCGGCGGCATTGGGTTCAGCAAAAGCAAATTCAACCGCGCCACACAGGCCAAGCGTCAGCCCGGCTCCAGCTTCAAACCATTCATTTACGCAGCGGCCTTAGACGCGGGCATGACCGCCGCAAGCCTCGTCAATGACGCCCCATTGGTCTTTAAAGATGCATCACTGGAGGGTGTGTGGCGCCCCGAAAACGATGGCGGAAAGTTTTACGGACCCACTCGCTTGCGCTGGGCTCTGACAAAATCGCGCAACCTAGTGTCTATTCGGATACTCGAAAAAATGGGCGTACGCAACATGCTGAAATACGCATCAACGCTGGGGTTTAGCACCGACGAGTTCGCGCCCGACTTATCGCTTGCGTTGGGCACACACGCCATGACTCCGGTCGAAATCGCCAAAGCCTATGCCCTACTCGCTAACGGAGGTTTTTTAATCGAGCCTTTTATTATCGAAAGAATCGAGTCGGCCACTGGGGAACTATTGCTTGAAGCCAATCCGGCACAAGCATGTGACCCCTGTAAAATGAGCGAGGAAGTGTCGATGGCCGATGTTTTAGCCGGCAATATTGAAACGCCACAAGCCCCCAGGGTTATGGACGAACGCATTCACTTCATTTTAGACAGCATGCTAAAAGACGTTGTAAAGCTGGGGACTGGTCGCGCAGCTCTAAGCCTAAAACGCAATGACCTTGCGGGAAAAACAGGCACCACCAATGGACCCAGAGACGCGTGGTTTTCAGGCTACAACCCGAACATCGTGACAACAACGTGGGTTGGCTTTGATGATTTTTCAGAACTGGGCTCAAGAGAATTTGGCGGTACCGCGGCACTCCCCATTTGGATTGACTTTATGCGTGAAGCCCTGAAAGGACAACCCGAAACTGATCGCCAAATTCCTCCGGGTATCGTCAGAGCGACGATCGACAGCGAGACCGGCTTACTGGCTCGATCCGGAAAGAAGAACACCTTAGAGGAATATTTTCGAGCAGAGCTGGCGCCAAAACGCTACGCTGACGAAGCCCAAACCGAAAGCCAAGACCTGTTATTGGATGTGTTCTAAATCGCACCTAAGAAGCGCCCCGCTCCTACCAACAACGTGACATCTTTTGCCCCACAAATAAAAACGCCGCGCTTGAGCGCGGCGTTTCAGAATTCGTTCTACGGTTATTTCGCAGCGCCACGGCTACCAAAACGGCGCTTGAAGCGATCGACACGACCACCGCTATCAACGATTTTCTGTTTGCCGGTGTAAAAAGGGTGACACTGCGAACACACATCGACGTGAAAGTCTTCACCGATGGTTGAGCGAGTCTGGATGGTATTACCGCAGCTGCAAGTTGCTGTAACTGCAACGTATTTTGGATGGATATCCGCTTTCATGCTATTTCTCCGTTGGGCACCACCGCCACCTCGTCTTTGCAAGGCACCGCAGTGCATGGCACTGATGTTGTCAAAAGGGCGCGTATTGTACCTTAGATTTAACAATAAGCAAGCCACTGCTTTTGTCTGCTACACTAGCCACTCTTAAGTCAATATTTACAGCGCATGCCGATACTGAGAATCGCAGTGGCC
>NZ_CBFHWH010000029.1:0-24198 GCF_965659035.1 Aequoribacter sp.
TTCCTCATCGCCCACACTCAGAACGTGCTCGCTTCGCAGTGCAAACACCTTCGCGTCGACAACCTTTTCATCGTCCACCCAGATTTGCTCTCGCGATGAAAATGTCGCAAGGTTCAAGATGACTTGGTGCGCCTTGTAGACGAAGGCAACCGTAACCCCCTTAGTAATAGAAAAATCGAGCTCATCGTCAAGCTCTTGAGTTGATCTATCAGAGAACATAGTCAAAATCCTGTGTTTCAAGTGAAGGCTCAGTCTAAGCACAAAACTTGCTAATTGCGCCGACACACTTGCGACTGTCGTAAAACTGTCCGATAGTTAGACCCTATTGACAACAAAAAGCGAAAATAATGATACAAAAAATACTTGCTTGGATACTTAGGCGGTATTACGTCAATGTAAACCGCAAAGCCAATCCAGAGGCACACACACAACGCACCCACCCTGTAAACATACCCAGCCGCGACGACACTCGTAAAATTCCCGCCAGACATTATTCGGCCTGCGATGAGGGCAAACCGCTGATCGTTTACTTTCATGGTGGTGGCTGGGTGATAGGCGACCTAGAAACCCACGATGCCTTGTGCGCCAAGCTCAATCAAGTGACAGGGTGTGCAGTCCTTGCTATCGACTATCGTCTGGCGCCAGAGCACCGTTTCCCGGCTGCATTTGAAGATGCACTAGACGCTACCATCTGGGCGGCAGAGCAGCTGGATGTACTCACCGATGCAAGCACCCAACTGATCGTTGCGGGTGACAGCGCCGGGGGCAACCTTGCGGCCGCGGTCTCACTCAATCTGCCCGAGATCGCTCGCGCTAGTCTCGCGGGCCAAGTGCTAATTTACCCGGTCACCGAGTACTATTTGTCAGGCTATCAAAGCTACATCGATAAAGGTAAAGGCTATGCGCTCAGCAAAACGTTGATGCACTATTTTTGGAATACGTATCTGGGGGAAAAATTTTCAGACTTAGCCACAGCCGAGTCCAAAGCCAAGACCGCTTTGCCCGGCACGTATGAAGATTTCAGCACGATGCCCAAGACCTTTCTATCTACCGCCGAGAATGACCCTTTGCGCGACGAGGGCATCGCTTTTAAAGACGCCCTAATCAAAGCTAGTGTGGCAACGTATTATCAGCATTTTGCGGATTCGGAGCATGGCTTCGCTACAGCACCCGGCGCGGACCCTGAGGCCGTTCGACAAATTGAATTGATCAACGAGTGGATAGCGACTCTGTAGGCGCTTTACGCCTTAGCAGATGCATTAAGAAAGGAGCCCATTGAACTGACCCCCTTCTTATTAGGTCATTTAATAACGATGCCGAACTAAACCGTCATCGCCTCAAGCATCGCTAGGACATCGGCGGGCATCATCAAACGGGGTACCGGATACGATACAGCCTCTAGCACAGCAGCTTGAGCAATCGCGGCGTGGTCTTCACGTTTTATGGCATCCAACGTCGTACCGATGTCTAGGGTGGTATTTAGGGCTTTCACAGCATCGATAAAGGCTTGGGCTTTAGCGCCCTGTGTGGCCGAATCGGCGCCCACCCCTACCAAATCTGCCAACTCGGCCAGCGCCACCTCTGCAGGCCCCTTACTGAACTCCAGCACGTAGGGCAATACCACAGCGTTTGCTAAACCGTGTGGCACACCATAGTAGGCTCCAAACTGGTGAGCGATGGCGTGCACGTTACCTACATTCACCTGGTTAATCGCCAAGCCTGCATGATAGGCTGCCATGGCCATCGCACCCCGGGCGTCATGGTCAGACGCGTCCGCGTAAATTTTAGGCAAAGCCTGAAAAATCGTTTTAATAGCAACTCGCGCCTGCTCTTTGCGGGTGCCTCGATCCCAGGTGCAAATGTACGCCTCAATCGCGTGAGTAAGCGCATCCATACCCGTTGCGGCCGTGATAGCCGGCGGCAACCCTTGCTGCAGAGCAGGATCAACCGCCGCCGCCTTGGGTAACAAGGATGCACCGCTAATCACGACTTTGGCGTGATCTTGGACATTGGTAATCACCGCACCGGCGGTTGCCTCAGAGCCAGTACCGGCCGTCGTCGGAATGGCATAAAGCGGAATAGTCTCGTGCTTAACCTTACCAAAGCCCACCCAGCTTTTCGGGTCTTCGTCACTCGTAGCGGCAGCCGACATAATCTTAGCGCAGTCAATGACCGAGCCGCCGCCAACCGCGATGATGACTTGGCTACCCGCAGCTTTGAGTACATGTTTGCCAGCATTGACCTGCTCGAAGGTTGGGTTCGGCTCAATATCATCGAAATACGCGATCTCGACGCCCGCTTCTAACAGCTCTTTCACTGCGGTCTCGGTAACACCGAGTTCGCGCAAGATTTTATCGCTGGCCACCAAAATCTTGGTATAACCTTGGTCGAGCACATAACGGCACAACTGCCGGCTGGAACCCGGTCCCGTAAATGCCAAGTGCGACATACCAGGACCCAAGCCCGCGAGGCTTTTCATGAGCCCCATTAACAACGCGTGTTTTAAACGAATAGACAGCATTTTGATTCCTTGTTGTTATTTAAAAATGACTTTAGCGCCTTGTGTGGACCAGGCCTCGTAATGTTCAGCGTAGGTTTCATCAATGACGTTGCGCTTAATCTTAAGCGTTGGGGTGGTAAACCCGTTTTCAGGAGTCCAGCGTTCAGGCACGGCAATCAAGCAACTTAAGCGTTCGTGCGGGTCAAGCGTTTGGTTTAGTGTATCTAAATGGGCCGCGAGCTCATTGGCAATCGCTTTGACCGAGTCGGCACTCGCGATCTCACTTTGAGCAACATCGTTTAAGTTAAGCACCGCGATGGGCTGCGGTAAGTTGGCACCCGTCACGCAGACCTGCTCAATTAAAGAATTGGCCAGCAGGCGATTCTCTATCGGCGCGGGCGCAACATACTTACCCTTGCTGGTTTTGAACAGTTCTTTGACACGACCGGTAATATGCAAACGACCGTCCTGATCGATGCGACCCTGATCACCGGTGCGCAAGAACCCGTCTTCAGTAAGCGTCTCCGCGGTAATTTCGGGGGCTTTGTAGTAACCCACCATGGTTGTGGGCGAGCGCACTAAGACCTCACCTATGTCACTAATCACGCATTCTACCGCGGGGTTCGCGCGCCCCACTGTACCGGGCACTGACTCGCCCACTGGGGTGCTGTGCGAGTAGGCGAAGTTCTCGGTCATGCCGTAGCCTTCTTGAATTTCAAGACCCAAATCGCGGTACCACTCGATCAAACTAATGCTTAACGGCGAAGCGCCGCTTAACGCGACTCGAGTTTGATCCAGTCCCAATCCCTCTAACAACTTACGCCGGATAATATTACCTAGGATGGGCAAGCGCTTTAAGAAGTTCAGCTTGGACTCGCCCACTTTAGCCAATACCCCTTGCTGAAACTTCATCCAAATACGAGGGACGGCAAAAAATAGCGTCGGCCTCGCGCGCTGTAAATCTTCGGCAAAGGTATCCAGTGAATACGCAAAGTACACCGTGAACCCGCTGTACAGCTGCGCCGTTTCTAGCGCAGCTCGCTCAGCCACGTGCGCCAAAGGCAGATAAGACAAACAACGATCGTTCGCATTAGCATCGTAGAGTAGGCCCGATAAAATTCCGGTGTTACCTACCGTCCTAAAACTGTGCATAACACCTTTTGGCATCCCCGTCGTGCCCGAGGTATAGACAATGGTTGCCAGCTCATCCATATCGGGCTCGGTTCGCTCGGCGAGCGGTTCCGAGCTGGTCAAAATTGTTTCCCAGTCGCTAGAATCCGTAATGTCTGGCGCATCCGGAAAGCGAATGATGGGCAGAGTTTCGGGTAATCCCGGCGCCATGGCCTCAAAGTTATCGAGCTTGCCGACAAACGCGTAGTTGGCACCGCTGTGCTCGATAATTTGCCGAATTGTCTCTGCGGCCAAGTTGGGATAAAGGGGGACGGTCACCCCGCCCGCCATCCATATGGCCAAATCGGCCATAATCCAATGGGCACAATTTTTCGAGAAGAGGATCACACGATCGCCGCGCTGCAGTCCCTGAGCAAGCAAATGACTCGCGACGCGCTCGGCCTCATCCGCAACCTCCGCCCAGCGCCACTGTTTTATCACGCCGCCCGCGTAGGGCTGAATATAGGCCACGCGATCGGGCTGCTGCTCAACTTGCTGATAAAACGCAGCTAAGGGGCTAATTACCTGAGCTTCGAGCTCGCTCGGTGTCATGTGAACCTCCTCTTTAGTATTGTGTGTTTACGGCTCAAACATAACCTAGTATTCATGGTCGGCACCTTTTTTTCCAGTGCTAATGGACGAATTGGTGTGCTTAAATGGCACTCTGTCATTATCAGACCCAAGGCAGTTACCCTCTGCTCAATAATAGGACATCCGCATGCACTTGCCCGCTACGTTTAAGCACATTTCAGTCAACCCAGAGAGCAAATCCCTAGTTCTAAACGAATCCGTCTTAGTACCGCCTGAGGGCCGAGATGTTTTGATTAAAGTCAGTGCGGCAGGGATTAATCGCGCCGACCTGCTGCAGCGACAGGGTCTATACCCAGCACCAGCAGACGCTTCACCGATTTTGGGGCTAGAGGTCGCAGGCGTAGTCGCCGCCGTGGGCTCTGATGTGACGCAATGGCAGGTAGGAGACCGTGTTTGTGCGTTGGTTCATGGCGGTGGTTACGCGAACTACTGTGCTATTCGAGAAGATCAATGCCTGCTCGTGCCAGATAATATCGAGCTCGAAGCCGCAGCGGGTTTACCCGAAGCGCTGCTAACGGCTTGGCATAATGTGTTCGAACGAGCCCAGTTAAAACCCGGCGAAACACTGCTCGTTCAAGGCGGATCGAGCGGCATTGGCAGCATTGCGGTGCAAATGGCAAAACTGTGGGGCGCAAAAGTTATTGCGACCGCCGGCGGTGCAGAAAAGTGCCGGCGCCTCAGAGATCTTGGCGTCGACTTAGTAATCGACTACCGTGAGCAAGACTTTGAAATAGTGGCCAAAGACTTTACCGAAGGTCGCGGTGTGGATGTCATTTTTGACATGGTCGGCGGTGACTATATTCAAAAACACATCAACTTAGCGGCCCTCGAGGGGCGAATCGTCAATATCGCTTACCAGAATGGATTCGTCGCCGAAATTCATTTTGGTTTGGTTTTAATGAAGCGCCTCAGCTTATTGGCTTCCACCTTGCGTCCACAATCTTTTGACGCAAAAGCCAACATGGCGCGGTCTATCTCTCAACAGTTCAGTGCAGCCTTAAGTCAGGGCACCTTATCACCTGTTATTGATTCGGTTTATCCACTTGCAGACGCCGAGAAAGCTCAGGACGCCATGGCGCGAGGTCAGCATTTTGGCAAGATTGTGCTGCGCACCGAGTAACACGCCACAAAGGCTAGCGCCACACTCGATGGCGCTTCAAACACTAATCAATAAAAAGGGTCGAGGGCCGACGACTCCAGTGGGCGTAAGCCCAACCGCCCAACGCGCCGGCAAAGCCTTGCAACAGTAGACCGAGCATGGGACGGGCGCCGGCAACACCCCACAAACCAAGCACCGCCTTCAAGATTAAATGCATGGCTAACAAGGCAACAAAACCTGCCAAAGCGTAGAGCCACACTCTGTGCGTCGGAAAAAAGCGGGAGATTTGACCAGTCACTAAAAAAGCAAGGAGGGCCGCGATACTCACAAGTACTAAGTAGGGCATGAGCAAGCCCTGCAGATCCAACCACGTTGTATTGAGCCGAACCGGCCAAGGCACGCTCGCCCCAAGATCTTGCAGACTGGCCAAGTTCATTTGCGTAATCGCTATCGAGCCCAAAAGGTAAATCATGATCACGGCAGCAAAATACGCCTTAACATAACGCCACATATGCTTCACACCTTCGCTAATTTCTTGCACTATACTGACACGCAACAATAAAGATAGGAAGCCAGCTATGTCTATTCGTCGATACCTAAAGCAGACGGTCTGCGTCTTCGCGCTCCTGTCTGTACCAGTACTCGCAGACTATGAGCTGACAGAACTGGCCAGCGACCTCGATCATCCTTGGAGCATCGCATTCTTGGCCAACGGTGACTACCTAGTGACTGAGCGTTCCGGCAAACTACTGCACTTGGCAAAAAATGGGACGAAAACAAGCCTCAATGGCGTACCGGATACCTATTTCGCTGGGCAAGGCGGATTTTTCGATGTCCTAACCCAAGCCACAGACGGCGGTACGCGCGTTTATCTGTCGTATGCCAAAGGCACACCCGACGGCAATAGCACCGCGATTTATGCCGCAGACCTAGTCGACATGGAACTGAAAAATGGTCGAGATATTTTCTGGGCAAAAACGCTAAAAGACACCCCGCAACACTATGGCGGGCGTATGGTGTTTGGCCAAGATGATACGCTGTTTATAACAACAGGTGACGGTTTTGATTATCGCGAGTCAGCCCAAGACAAACGGTCCGAGCTTGGCAAGGTGTTGCGTATTAAACTCGATGGCTCGGTAGCTGACGGTAATCCATTCAAAGGAGAGCTCAGTGAACGCATCTGGAGCTATGGCCACCGCAACCCTCAAGGGTTAGCAATTGATAGTGCCGATGGCAACCTGTACTTGCACGAACACGGGCCCAAAGGCGGGGATGAAATCAATCGCATCGAGCGCGGCAACAATTATGGGTGGCCTCTCGCCACCTACGGCGTAAATTACAGCGGCGCGCGCGTGTCTCCGTATACCGAATACCCAGGGACGCAGCAACCCATTCATTACTGGACACCGAGTATCGGACCCTCGGGCTTTGCAATTTATCGTGGCGACATGTTCCCTGAGTGGCAGGGCGATCTGTTTGTCGGCGCTTTAGTAGATCGTGAAGTCCGTCGACTTGTGCTTAAGGACGGCAGAATCACCTCTGAAAAATCTGTATTTCCCGAAATTCGTGAACGCGTACGAGACATCCGAGTCGGCCCCAAGGGCGCCCTGTACATCGTCACCGACGGCGCCAACGGCCGGATAATCAAAGTCTCCAAAGATTAAGCCCTGTTTTGCTTGATTTTTGAGCTGAGCACGCTACCCTGCGCGGCTTTAGAGCGCAGGAGCGCTTAGATCAACAAAATTAACAGGAAACATCATGCGTTTTGCACTATTGTTAATCGCTATCTGGTCGACCGTTCAGACCTCTAACACGGTCGCTGGTACCGGTGACTCAAGCAGTCTAGACAGTATCACCTTGGCCAACGGATCCATTATTCACGGCACCGTCAGCAACATTAAAAACGGCAAAGTTCATATCAACACAGACTTCGCCGGCACACTTCAAATCGACGCAAAAAAAATTGTTGAAATGAGCACACATGACCCTGTCGTGGTAAAACTCAGTAACGGCACAGTCCTCGAAAACGTGTTGATCGAGTTGGTTGACGAAAAGCCCGTATTGCACACAGTAGGCACACAAGCAGAGGCGACTGTTGCGCTCACCGATATTGTCGCCATGAACCCAGAGCCTTGGCAGATTGGTGAAGGCTACAAACACGAAGGCGGCGCATCGTTAGCGCTGGTGCAGCAACGCGGAAACTCTGACACCGACCAGCTGGATTACCGCATTGAAGCTAAATGGACGGGGGAAGACGATCGCTTTGCCGTCACCGCTGAGGGTGAACTGGATGAATCAGAGGGCATGAAAAACGCCGAGAACTGGTTAATTAGCGGCAAATACGACCGCTTTATGGGTGGCACGACTTATCTCGGCGTCAACAGCTCATTAAAACAAGATATCTTCGCTGACCTCGACATGCGTTTTTACCTAGGCCCCTACTTCGGCCGTCAGTTCTATGACGCTGACCGATTCAAGCTATCCGCCGAACTCGGTCTGACCTACGTACAGGAAAACTACATCAACTCCGAAGACAAAACGTACCCGGGTGCCAACTGGAGTCTCAATATTGGCAGCGATATTCTTGGCGACGATACCGAGCTGTATCTCAATCACAAAGGTATCTGGGACCTAGACAGCCTGTCTGATGTGGTCCTAGATACCCGTATCGGTTTAAAAATCCCCTTGATGATGAATATTCAGGCGGCCGCCGAATATAGCCTAGAGTACGATTCGGGCGCGGTAGACGGCGTAGATGAAATTGATCAAAGTATTAAAGTCCGCTTTGGTTATCGTTGGTAATGCGCTGGGCAACCGCGACTTGCATGCGTGTAATTTCAGCCCGAGTTAGCAACATGCCAAACGTCAGTAAAAAAGCCATGACTAAGGGCGCGCCTGCGCCTGCCATGTACCATCCCGCCAAGCCATTGAGTACGCTCTCTGGCACTGATCCCGGGGGCATATCACGGCTTAAACCAATAATATCAAGCACCGCCCCACCATAGGCCGGCCCCAATACCGAGGCCATTTTGGTCGAGAAGTTGAGCGCCGCGAAAAAGCTACCTTCTTGTCTGTGCCCCGTCCGATAATCGTGCTCATCGGCGATATCGGCGGCAATAGATTGCGACATAATGGCACGCAGTAAAAAGAAATACATAAAGACAAACATAAACAGTAAGTTTATCCATAGAATGATCGGCTCACCATTCTCTGGCCACCAACCCAGCAAGCGAGGCGGATATAACCAGACGCCGTTTACCATCATCATGCCCAGGGCAAAACGCAAAATTTTGGGCTTTTCATAGCGGTGCACCCAAAAGTTTAAGGTCGCCATGACAGCACCAATAGCAACCAAACTTGGGCCGGCCAAGATAAGCGATATTTCGAAAGCCGAGAATTCCCAAAAATAAATCCAAGCCAACATATTTAAGCTGACAATCACGCCATACGAGACTGTCGCAAAGATGTCGTACCCCAATAAAAATCGAAAATTACGATTTGTAAACGTCTTCACGAAAGCGTTTACCATCGAGTGCGATAGAGCTGGCACAGCGGGAGTTGGCGCCTTCAAAGCACAGCTCACAGTCCCCGTGACCCAAACCAGCAAGCAGCTCATCAGGCCGTAATAGAAATATCGATCGCCTACAAAACGTCCATCAATGCCATCTTTCTCCGCAAAAATCGTCGTCAACGCAAGCGCAGGTAACATAACAGAAACAAAAAACATAACAGCCATCCGAACACCGATGACTTTCGATCGCTCGTGGTAATCCTGAGTGATATCTGTGGATTGAGCCAAATGCGGAATAGCAAAGAATGTTACGGCTATGCGCACCCAAAGTGACCAAAACAACAGCCACCCCGCAAGCGCGAACTGACTTTGACCCAGAGCTTCCGGCGGCGCAAACAAACCCAGAAAGCCGAGGCCGGCGGGGACGAGTCCGCCAATCATGAAGGGCCGACGACGTCCCAAAGCGGAACGTAGTCGATCTGACCAAGCACCTACCAATGGGTCAGAGACAGCATCAAACAGTAAGCTAATGGAGATAACAAGACCTGTTAACGTCCCAGACAAGCCCAAAACTTGAGTATAAAATAGCAACACAAACATGGTGTAGGCGGCTTCTTTTGCTGCATAAACCGCTCCGCCCGAGCCATACATCCACTTCGTTCTTATTGATACCATGCCTATCGCCGCAACAGGTTAGTGCTAAGACTAAGACGAACTCGGTCACTTGTCGACCACCACTTTTTTATTGAGATCGACTATACTTGCGCCTCGAAAATTCAACGCGAGGCGCCCGTGAAAGCACTACTTGTTTTTATGCTGACCATCAGCGCAACATTGGCTCAAGCTGAAGTAGATATTGAGGCCGGCAAGGCACGCTTCGTCGAATGCAGCGCCTGCCATGGAGCCCAAGCAGAGGGTAATGTCGCTCTGAATGCCCCAGCGCTGAGCCACCTACAACCTGTTTATATTGTGCGTCAGCTGCAGAATTACGCGACAGGTGTGCGGTCGGGAGAGCCCGGCACACCCGCAGCGGTTATGGCGGCATCGGTTGAGGGCTGGGACAATATTGCCGAAAAGCGCAATCTCGCGATCTATATCAACTCCTTACCCAGTACCACCAAGGACCGGACACTAACTGGGGACGCTGAACAAGGTGCGACCACCTATCGTAACTTATGCGCCGGTTGTCACGGACGCAATGGTGAGGGTAAAAACGTCCTACATGCTCCGGCCCTTGCCGGCGCTGACGACTGGTATCTGTTAGCCCAAATGAAAGCGTTCCAAGACAAACGCCGGGGCAGTCATCAGGCTGACCAATTAGGTGCGCAAATGCAGAGCATGGCCAACTTAGTCGATGATGAAGGTTTATTAAATATAATCGCCTACTTACAAACGCGCCAACCAAACTAATTGCTATCGCCCAGACTTATCTTTCATCATGGCTTGGTAACGCGACCGCAGCTTGTCGTGCTGGTCCAAATTTTTAAAGGCATCGAGGCGAGAGCTTGCCGCATCTTGCGTCAGCTCTTGGTTTTTTGATATCGAAAGTGCATCCGATTTCGCCTTAACATTTGAGGTCGAACTGTCTGGCTTGGGGCGCCACTGCCATATCAGTATGCCGGCGGCGCCGTACAGCAACGCACTTTTCGCCACCAACATGTAAATGGCTAAATCTGGGTGAGTCTGGGCAAAAAAGTCCTGTAAATCACCCAACAAAAAATACGACACCAACAGCAGCAGAGCCGTTGCCCCCAGTCGATGCAGCTGCTTCTTATGGCGTTTCATAAAGAACAGTAAGGTCGAGTATTTCGCGAACTTAAACAGGGACATGTCAAATTCCGATATTAATGCCCAATAGCAAAGCGACAACTCCAAAACCACGCCAACCAATACTCGACCAGATTTCGCGCTCTTTTTCAGCGATCAGGAACTCTAGGTCTTCATCGCTATAGTCGCTCTCGGTGCGCCCCGCGTGAATCATGTCTTGTCGAACTTTGTCGACCGCGCGATCACGAAGTCTCTGCCGAAAAACCCGCGGCACCCGCAGGGCTTTACCTTTATCGTCCATGGAACTCCGGTTTCTGCTTGTTCACAAAGGCCTGAAAGCCAGCTTGGGCATCTTCAGTCATCGCACATTCAGCAATGTAGCGGGTCTCTCGCTGCATCTGAGATTCTAGCGAATCCGTTTGCGTGTACAGCATTAATTTTTTGACTTTGCCGTAGGCAAGCGTAGGACCCGATGCGAGCTGAGCGGCCAATTTGTCCACCTCCGCGTCTAGGCTATCGCCGTTAACGACACGAGTCAGCAAGCCCCAGTCTAGGGCTTCTTCCGCATTCAAAGTGCGATTGGTCAAATACAGTTCCGTCGCGCGGCGCACCCCAATAACGCGCGGCAAGAACCAAGATGAACTGCCGTCGGGTGACAAGCCGATCCCGGTGTATGCACTCGTAAATTTGCAGGTGTCTTTGGCAATGGCTAAATCCGCCGCTGCGACCAAGCTTAAACCTGCGCCCGCAGCCACACCATTCACCTTGGCGATCCAAGGTTTTGCCATGTGGGCTAAACGCGAAATTGCGGTATGCAAATACAGCGTGATTTCTGCCAAGTCTTTATCCGCTTGCTCAGATACGGCAAACGATGCCACGTCGCCACCGGCGCAAAATGCCTTGTCACCCGCGCCGGTCAACACAACCACTCGCACCGCGCTGTCGGCAGCGACCTGCTCCGCCGCGTCGTTCAGGGACCTTGCCAAATCCAAACTGATCGCGTTAAACGCCGATGCTCGATTCAAGGTAAGCGTCGCCACGCCGTCTTGAATCTCTACTAACACGTATTCGCTCATTGTGACTCCTTATTCGTCGTCGCAGCAGTATAACCCAGTCTGGCACTCAGTCAGTATCACCCAGTTGCTCGACCAAACCCGCTAACAAGGCATTCATACCTTCATGAACTCGGCTCAGACCCAGACGCACGACGACCAATTCCTGATCCGGCAACACCACCACGAACTGACCGCTGTTACCACCGGCATAAAACAGGTTTTCAGGCGCATCGGGAAAAGCAACGCCATCATTATTCAGCCAGAACCCTAAACCGTAATCTTTGCGCACACTGGAGGGTTTGGGCGTAGTCACATAATTCATCCAACCCTCGGGCAACAGAGTTTGGTCGCCAACCAGCGACTGACGCCAAAACTCGCCAACTTTTAACCAGTCTCGCGGTGTCATATACAGATAAGAAGAGCCAATCTGTACCCCCGACACATCGGGCTCAGCGGTAAGATCTTCTAACCCCAACACCTGACTAAACCGTGTATCAATCCACTGCCAGTAAGGCTCGGTCAGCGTTTGCTGCCAAAAGTAAGAGACCACATTGGTATCACCACTCGAGTAGCGGAATAAATTCCCAGGTTCGTCCATATGCCCCTGCATCACAGGGACTTCCCAAGCGACGTCGGCGCGATACAGCATTTTAGTGACATCATCCCCAGGGGTGTATTGCTCTTCAAAATCTAGGCCTGTCGACATGGCCATAAAATGCTCAAGCGACAAATCATCAGACAAACTTTCATACAGCTCTGGGCGATCTGGATAACGTGCTTGCAAACTTTCTTTGATCGGCAAATCGGTACGTAAGCGGCCGGCGTTGACCTGCATTCCCACCCAAGTGGCCATCAAACTCTTGTTCATTGACCATGCTTGCATGGGTGTCGCGTTCGTTACCGGTGCAGCATAGCGCTCGGCGATCAACTCGCCCTTATGCATGACCAATACCGCCAGCGTGTTGCGACCTTCACCCGTGGGCTCAGAGAATGCTTCATCGACTAAATCGACCAAATAATCGGGAACACCCACATCGGGTTGCGCGGTACCATTGGGTCTAGGCACCACATAATCAGCCGTCTCTGGAGCGTTTAAGGTACAGCCCGTGGCGCCTAAATAGCGCGCCGTCGAGGTAAAACCAAGCAGTGACGAGCTGACGACACGACCGGGCTCATCTACCTCGTACGACAACAAGGGGCGCAAAGGGCCCATTAGCTCCATCCTGGGGTAAACGTCCGTGTCCCAAATGAATTGATCCGGTAATTCAGCCACAAAGTGTGTCGAGCACAACTGTTTTGCAGTGTAGCCAGTCGCGATGCCCAGCATCATAGGTGCGGCATTAATACCCAACAACAATAAAACGACTACGAGCGCGCTTATGACGACTGATTTTTTCATAGGTCTTCCTTCTTC
The DNA here is from genome assembly GCF_965659035.1 of Aequoribacter sp. NCBI lineage: Bacteria > Pseudomonadati > Pseudomonadota > Gammaproteobacteria > Cellvibrionales > Halieaceae > Aequoribacter > Aequoribacter sp. The sequence goes on from NZ_CBFHWH010000029.1 coordinate 13,108, forward strand.
GGTATGCGTCGATGTTAGCAGTATGGACACAATCAGTTCACTGCTACAATAACCGACTTTCGGTAAAAAGGTGTGAAAATGGGTTCAAACTACGACCTCATCGTCATTGGAGCTGGCTCAGGTGGTGTGAGAGCAGCGCGTATCGCCGCCAGCTTGGGAGCCAACGTGGCCATCATTGAAGATCGCTACATGGGCGGCACCTGCGTCAATGTGGGCTGTGTCCCGAAAAAACTCTACGTCTACGCCTCGGAGTTTGGCGCAGCAGTGGAGGATGCCGAAGGCTTCGGCTGGCGCTTTAACGATACGCCAGAGTTCGACTGGCCAACGCTTACCCAAGCAAAGGTAAAAGAGATCGGTCGTCTTAATGGCATCTATCGCAACATGCTCAATAACTCGGGCGCGACCGTCATTGATGGCCGCGGTACAATCACCTCACCCACCACGGTGCAAGTGGGCGAGCAAACACTGACCGCCCATCGAATTCTCATTGCCACGGGCGGCTGGCCTGTCGTCGCTACCATTCCCGGCAGCGAACTTGCAATTACCTCGAACGAAATCTTCGACCTACCCAGTTTTCCCAACCGCTTGTTAACCATTGGCGGCGGCTATATCGCGACTGAGTTTTCAGGAGTATTCAACGGACTGGGATCTAAAGTCACTCAGGTGTACCGAGGCGAGTTGTTCATGCGTGGCTTTGACCTCGACATTCGCCGTCATTTACTGAATGAAGTCAGAATGACAGGCGTTGATTTACGTATGAACACCGATGTCACCCGCCTCGAGCAAGCGGGCGAAGGCATCTTGGCGCATTTTAACGATGGCACCGAGGCACATTTTGACGCGGTCTTGTACGCCATTGGCCGACGGCCAAATTTAGACGGTTTGGGCGCCCTCGAAACGGGCGTTACCCTGAACACGGATGGCACTATTGCCGTTAACGAAAACTTCCAAACAGCAGTCCCCACCATTTATGCCCTAGGTGACATTATTGGCGGGCCGGAGCTTACGCCAGTAGCACTGGCGGAAGGCATGGCTTTTGCGCACCAGCAGTTCGGCCAAGGCGGTAACACGCCCGATTATCGAAACGTCGCGACTGCGGTATTTAGCCAACCACAGGTCGGCACCTGCGGACTGACTCAGGAACAGGCCTGCGAGCAATATGCTCATCTAAAAATTTATCGCAGCGATTTCAAACCGATGAAGCACACCATTAGCGGGCGTGAGCAGCGCAGTTTCATGAAGCTGATTGTCGACGGAGACACCGACCGAGTCCTAGGTGCGCATATGGTTGGCCCTGACGCTGGCGAAATCATGCAGGGTTTGGGCATTGCCATCAACATGGGCGCCACCAAAGCTCAATTTGATGCCACTATCGGTATTCATCCAACAGCTGCGGAAGAGTTCGTCACCATGCGGACACTCAGCGAAGAGATCCTCGTATGACAATCAGCCCTGAAGCACTCGCCCTACTCGCCTTTTTGGGCGCGGCCTCGGGATTTTTGAATGTTGTCGCAGGCGGCGGCTCGCTTCTCACGGTGCCCGCATTGGTTTTCTTAGGTTTACCCGGACCTGTGGCGAACGGCACCAACCGCATTGGCATTTTACTGCAAAGCCTCACCGCTATCTGGGCCTTTCGCAATCGTGGGTTTAGCGCTTTCAAACTGAGCTTTACCTTATCACTAGCGACCCTCCCCGGCGCTTTGGCTGGAGCCTACGCTGGTGTAAGGCTTGAAGGCGAACTTTTTAATCAAGTTTTAGCAGGCGTCATGATTTTGGTCATGATCATCATGCAGTTTCAAAGCTCTTGGAAAACCAACGAGCAAGTGCAAGAACGTGGCGCTATTTCGAGACCACGCTTAATCGCGGGCCACCTGCTCATGGCGTTAGCGGGAATTTGGGGTGGGTTTATTCAAATTGGCGTTGGCTTTTTAATCATGCCCATTCTATCGCGCGTGATGGGCTTATCCCTGGTCGAGACCAACATGCACAAGGTCTTCATCGTCGCTTTTTTCTCGATCGTGGCGCTTTGGGTATTTGCTTCCCAAGGTCAAATTGTGTGGCTGCTTGGCGGCGCCTTGGCATTAGGCAACGTAATCGGCGCGTATTTTGGGGTCAGAATCTCGGTCGCGCGCGGCGAGCGTTTTATTTATTGGACACTTAACCTGACACTCATCGCCATGATCGCCAAACTATTGTGGGACGCATAGGATTCTAGTCTGCGAGCACCCATACTAGAATTTGGTTGTTAGCAGGCAAGTTGTATTTCGCTTGAAGCGCTAAGCCAGAGCGCTGCGCCAGTGCCTCTAGGTCAACAATATCACGAATGCCCATGCTCGGCTTGCGCGCCCGCAGACTCTGGTCGAAGGCTTCATTACTCGCACTAGTGAAAGCACCAGCCTCATTAAAGGGGCCATAGGTCAAAAATACGCCGCCACTTAACAAGACTCTGGGCATTTGGAAGAATAAAGCTTCGACCTCTTCCCACGACATGATGTGGAGCGTGTTGGCGGTAAAAACTGCGCTTACGAGACCGACCGGCCACTGTAAGCGCGACACATCAATAGCCCTCACAGGTAACACCAGGTTAGGTAATTGAGCTTGGTGCAAGCGCTCTTCCGACAAGGGCAAAGACTCAAGTCTATCCGACGGTATCCAAGTGATACCGGGCAACTGACGCGCAAAATACTCGGCGTGTTGTCCCGTGCCACACCCAATCTCCAGAACTTGCGCGCCCGGCGCAAGATAGGCTTTCAACACCTCTAAAATGGCGTGTTTATTGCGCTCGGCCGCGTCGGAATGAGGAATCATAAGATACTTGTCGGCTAAATTTCGATTGCGCCCGTCGGGTGCGTTGAAAACTCGACGTAAAACACGCGCTCAGCATCACCTTTAATCATATCGCTAAGAGATGTTTTCCAGCGTACGCTTTTGCCGTCCTCCGCAATTTCGCCATTGCTCGAAATAATCGCGGGTGCTTCGAGGTACCACGATAAGTGAGTATCGTTGAACATACGCGCTATTAGGTTTCGAGCAATACGACCCATGGCGCTATCATCAACCTCGACTTGATAATCATCCAAACGAGACTCGATGCGAAAATAATCGGGACCTAATTCGCGCATAGCAAATAACTGACTCTTACCCTCACCGGTCTTATTTAAAGTCAGTTGCCGCATGGCGCTAATGGGTCCTTCGTAGGTCACGCCACAGTGTAACCCATCTTCATCGACATGCTGCGTCACGCGTTTTTCCACACCTTGGGGTAACTCGTTATCCAACTCATCGACCTGAATGTCACAATGGTCGTCTTCGCTCCAATCCTCGAGGGTTTCTAGAGTATCCGACTTGACCACAACCGAAGCGTCATAAGTCGCCGTCTCACCCACCACGACTAAACGTTGCTCGACGTCAAAACACGCCGTTAACGTCAGCGCCATAGCCACAATCAATAATTTACGCACAACACTCTCCTATGAATTGATGGGCCCTAGCATAGCGCCAGCGCAAGCGATAACCTAGGGAGGCTCGACCAACGGTAAACACTAGGCGACCAAATGATGGGTCTATGCGCCGAAAAGTGGTAACGGGAGCGTAGGTGTACCGTGGCTGTCTCATCAACCACGGTATCAAAAGATTCAAGTCTTAGGCTTGATGTAAGCGCTCTAGAATACTGGAAAAGTCGCGGGGGCCATGACCCTGAGCTTGATGCTGTTCGTAGAGAGACTGCGCCAACTTACCCATCAGGTTATCGACACCAGATTGCTCCGCAATTTGAGCCGCAAGCCCCAAATCCTTCACCATCAAGTCCACCATAAATCCGGGCTTGTAATCGTTACTCGCAGGCGCGCTGGACATGACATCCGGATAGGGGTTATAGACTTCCAAGGACCAATTCCGACCGGAGCTGGCCAACATAATTTCAGACAGCACCTTTGGATCTAAGCCATTCCGAGCGCCCATCTCAAGCGCCTCGCACGTGCCGATCATATGCACAGCTAACAACATGTTGTTGCAGCCTTTTGCTACTTGGCCTGCGCCGGCAGGACCGGCGTGGAAAATTTTACTGCCCATGCCCTCAAGAATAGCCTTGGCTTTAGGGAATACCGCCTCTGGACCGCCACACATAAACGCTAAGGTCCCGGCTGCCGCAGCGGCAACACCACCCGACACCGGTGTGTCCATAAACCCGATGCCCAGCTCGGCGGCCGCCTCACCGACTTGACGCGCAGTGGCGGCATCAATGGTGGAACAATCTAGCGCTACCGTTGATGAGTCTATATTGGCGAGCAGGCCGTCTTCACCCAAGTACACCGCTGCAACATGTTTGCCCGCTGGCAGCATGCTAATCACGTAATCCACGCCACTAGCTGCCTCTAACGCTGAATTTGCGCGCGCCGCTCCTTGGGCCTCCAAAACCTGACAAGCGGCATCTGATAAATCAAAGACACACACCTTATGCCCAGCTTTGATGAGATTGGCAGCCATAGGACCGCCCATATTACCCAGACCAATAAACGCTACATTTGCCATCACTGCTTCCTACTAAGTCAAATCAGCCAAGGGGTTTTGTTCCCATGGCGCTTGGAAAAACGAGTCCAACACAGCTACCGGAACTTCCTCTGGGCTTTTAAATTGCCAATTGGGCTGACGGTCCTTATCCACCAATAATGCTCTGACACCCTCGGCAAATTCGGGATGGCGCATAATGTTGGTGCCCAGCTGAATTTCGGCTTGAAACACCTCAGCTAAAGACGCGTGACGCGTTTCATGCAACTGGCGCGCAATCCACAAGGCCGCCAGTGGCGAACCGTGCGCCAATCCTTGAGCCGCTTTCGACAACCAGCGATCATCAGAGTCAACATGCGCTGTAATGCGATCAAATACTGTTAATATCTGATCGGCATCGCATAAATCGTCGATTAGAGCACGATGCTTTGCTACCGCCGATTCCGGTGGTTCAGCATCTGTGCAAGCAGACAAACTTGCGACGACTGAACGCGCACAGTCACCGTTTTGTTTGGCATCGGTCGACCATGTGACCGCGGTTAAGTCGGCAATCAAGGTAGTGTATTGATCGCTGCTCATGAAGCGATTACCAAGCCCCGTGTACAAGGCGTCGCCCGCATTAATCGATGCCCCGGTGATGCCCAAAAACAAGCCTGTGCGCCCAGGCATATGATTCAAAAACCAGCTACCGCCAACATCGGGGAACAAGGCGATCGTCACCTCGGGCATGGCAATGCGGGTTGTTTCAGTCACAATCCGCAAATCACAGCCGGCAAGAATGCCCAAGCCACCGCCCATCACGATACCACTGCCCCAGCAAATAATGGGCTTAGGATAAGTATGCAGGGTGAAATTCATGCGATATTCACGGGTAAAAAAAGTTTCCGCGTATTCACAAGGTCCACCGGGAGTGGCCATAGAGGACTCGCGCAAAGCCTGCACATCCCCCCCGGCGCAAAAAGCTTTTTCGCCAGCGCCATCAATCAGAATGACCGCTATGTCATCTCGGTCGCGCCAATCATCCAACGCGGCTTGCAGTGCGTCGACCATATCAAGCGTTAACGAATTCAGCGTCTTCGGCACGTCGAGCGTTAAATGCCCTAATAGCCCTTGTGCACATTCATGTTCCGCAACGATCACTGCCATTACGCGTTCTTCCATACGGGCTCGCGCTTTTCTAAAAAGGCGTTAACACCCTCGCGCTGATCTTCAGTGGAGAAAAGTGCGGTGAACTTTTCGCGCTCGCCCACTAAACCATCGGCTATCGCTTTATCTCGTGCAGAGTGGATAAGCTCTTTGCACATAGCGACCGAAATCGGGCTTTGCTGTGCTGCCTGAGCTGCCAATTGCTTGGCGACGTCAAAGGCCTGACCAGTCTCTACCACTTGCTCGACCAAACCAATGCGCTCGGCCGTCGCTGCATCGACCCGCTCGTTGCATAAAATCATGCGCTTAGCCCAACCTTCGCCAACCAGCCAGGCCAAACGTTGCGTACCACCGGCGCAAGGCAACAAACCAACGCGCGCCTCAGGTAGCGCCATTTTCGCTTGTTGCTCGGCGATGCGAATATCGCAGGCTAACGCTACCTCGAGCCCCCCGCCCATAGCAAAGCCATTGATGGCCGCAATCGACACGCCACGGAAGTCGGCCAACGCCTCGAAGGCTTCACCAAATAAACGCCCCATGGTCTCAGCGTTGGCAGGGTCGCCATCGGCAAATAATTTCAGATCCGCACCTGCCGAAAAAAACTTTTCACCAGCGCCCGTAATCACCAGCGCAAAAATGGAACGATCTGCATTCAGAGCCGCAACCACGTCACGCAGAGCAGGCAAACTCTCAACATCCCAGGTATTCGCGGCCGGATTATCGATGGTAATCAAGGCCGTGTGCCCGTCGATAACCACTTTCACTTTTTCTGATGGGCTGATACTCATTTTATGACCTCCAAGGCGCCTTCCATTAACATTCGTCGGGCAATGATAACCCGCATCACTTCGTTTGTGCCTTCCAGTATTTGATGCACGCGCGTGTCGCGCACAAAGCGTTCCATGGGGTATTCGCGAATGTACCCGTAACCCCCGAACAGCTGCAGCGCCTGATTACACACATCAAAGCCCGCATCGGTCGCGAAACGCTTAGCCATAGCGCAGTAGGTAGTGGCTTGCGGATCATTTGCGTCCAATTTAAAGGCCGCTAAACGAACCATATTCCGAGCCGCGACGAGCTCGGTTTGCAGATCTGCCAAGCGAAACTGCGTTGCCTGGAATTCCGCGATACTTTGATTGAACTGCTGCCGTTCCTGCACGTAGGCCGTGGCTTCCACCAAAGCCTGCTGTGCAGTCCCGACCGAGCAGGTGGCTATATTGATTCGGCCACCATCTAAACCCTCCATGGCGATAGCGAACCCTTGCCCTTCCTTGCCGAGACGATTCGCTACCGGTACACGAACATTATCGAAGCTGATCATGCGCGTAGGCTGAGCATTCCAGCCCATTTTTTCCTCTTTTTTACCGTAGCTAATGCCCTCAGCATCAGCGGGAATCAAGAAGGCCGACACACCCTTTGCACCCGCGTCACCGGTCCTAAGCATCGCAACCAACACGTCAGTTGACCCGGCTCCAGAAATAAACACTTTAGCGCCATTCACCACGTAATGGTCGCCATCACGCACAGCACTGCTGCGCAGTGAGGCAGCGTCAGACCCCGCGCCAGGTTCAGTCAAACAGTACGATGCCAGCTTGGCACCCATAACCAGTTCAGGGCACCATTGCTCAATGATCTCGGGATTGGCGTATTTACCAATCATGCTCGTGGCCATGTTGTGAATGGTCAAAAAGGCTGCCGTGGTCGTGCACCCCCGAGCGAGCTCTTCGACAATCAAACTGGCATCTAAACGCGACATTCCCAAGCCACCAGCAGACTCTGGGGTGTACATACCCATAAAGCCCATCTCTCCGGCCAGGCGCAGAACGTCTACCGGAAAAATGGACTCGGCGTCCCACCGAGCCGCATGTGGCGCCATTTCTGCTTGGGCAAATGCCCTTGCACTATCGACATAAGCTTGCTGTTCATCGCTTAAGGAAAAGTCCATAGCAGTGCCTCTTTTTAGCGCAAGTTAATACTCATATTCGGTTGCGTACCGACACTGGGCTCGGTATGCGTCCACTTTGAAGTAATGGTTTTCGTTTCGGTGTAAAAACGCACCGCCTGCTTGCCATAGGCGTGCAAATCACCTCGGAAAGAACCACGCCATCCTGTGAACGAGAAAAACGGCAGTGGCACCGGAATCGGGATATTAATACCGACTTGACCCACCTTGATCTCGCTTTGATAGTGTCTGGCCGCACCACCGCTGGCGGTGAAGATAGAAGTGCCGTTACCGACCTGACAGCGGTTAATTAAACCAATGGCCTCATCTAAGGTATCGACCCGCATGCAGCACAATACAGGACCAAAGATCTCCTCTTGGTAGATCGCCATGTCCGTCGTGACGTCCGCAAACAGGGTGGGACCCACCCAGTTGCCATCGGGGTAACCTTCAACTTGCACATTGCGACCATCGAGCAAACAGCGCGCGCCCTGCTCGACACCTTTTTCAATGAGGCCAAGTACTCGCTGATGTGCCGCTTTTGAAATGATAGGGCCGTAGCTGGCGCCCGCATCATTCCAGACACCGGGTCGAGCTTTACTCATACGCTCTTTCAACTCCTCGACCCACTCGTACGAATCACCGACGAATACAGCCACCGAAATCGCCATACAGCGCTGACCCGCTGCACCCACCGAAGCGCCCACCAAAGCATTCAAAGTAGAATTGCGATCAGCATCGGGCATAATCACCATATGGTTTTTAGCGCCCATCATACACTGGGCCCGTTTGCCTGCAGCGGTGGCGGTTTTATAAATGTGCTCACCCACACGCGTCGACCCAACAAACGACACGGCTTCAACATCAGGATGCGCCAATATTTGATCGACCTGCTCCGCGCCACCGTGAACCATGTTTAACACACCTTTGGGTGCGCCAGCCTCGATGAATAATTCGATCAAACGGATGGGGGTTAGGGGCACTTGTTCAGACGGCTTTAAAACAAAGGTATTACCGCAAGCAATCGCTAAGGGGTACATCCACAGTGGAATCATAGCTGGAAAATTAAACGGCGTAATACCTGCCACCACGCCCAAAGGTTGAATATAACTGTAGGTGTCGATTCCGCCAGCGACATTAGCAACCGTTTCACCCATCATGTTCGAGGGTACGTTAGCCGCTTGCTCGACTACCTCGATTCCACGCCACACATCACCTTTGGCGTCTTCAAACGTTTTGCCAGTGTCATTTGCTAGAATTTCACCCAGCTCGTCATGATGTTCTTTTAACAGGGCTTGATAGCGCATCATAACGCGCGCACGCTCTGCCACCGGCACCAAACGCCAGGTCTCAAACGCCGCTTTGGCCGACGCCACCGCCAAATCTACCTCGGTCGCAGTCGCCATTGGCACTTCAGCTAAGACCTGCTGGTTCGCAGGATTGATAACGGGCATGACCTGCTGAGACGAACTTTGAACGAACTCGCCGTTAATAAACAAAGGAACGCGCTTCATAATATTTACTCTAATAAACGTGACAAACGCTAAGCTAACACGAGGTTTGACGACCCGATATTACCGATCTTGGGAAACACATGGACTATATTGCTCTTATCGAATAACCTATTGGCATGAGTTTACCATCGCAATGGCCACTGCCTCCCAAGGGCAGCCGCATCGTCAGCCCAGCGTTTATGTTAGAGCGCATGCAAGCACATGCGCTGAGTGAAGACCTATACCCCACTGCTCTGGGCTACTACCCTAGAGCCAAGGGCCACCGTATGCAACGCGCAATCCATGACGATTACCTGATCATATATTGCGTTGATGGCCGCGGAAAACTTACCACCAACCAAAACCAACACGATATCGAGGCCGGCGACATCATCGTACTCCCAAAAGGGCAAGCACACAGCTACAGGGCGCTAAGAAACACACCTTGGACCATCTTTTGGATTCACTATTTAGGCAACAAAGCGCAAGACTTTACCGACTATCTGCTCCAACACGCAGACTACCGAGTGACCCACGTCGGCAACCACCCCCAGCTACGCTCGGCTTTTCAAGGCTTGCTCGACGTCGCCAGAACCGGCTACGACCTGAGCGCGTTTTTAACTCTAGCCAATAGACTCAAACTGCTGCTGACGGAGCTTGGCCAAACGCGCTATCAACAAGTTGCTCCGAAAGGCTTGGACCTAGAGGCGACACAACAGCTGATGCGCGAGCATCTGAATAGCCACATTAGTTTAGATGAGCTCGCACAAGCCACTTTTTTATCAAAATTCCATTTTTCTAACCGTTACAAACGCCTGACGGGCTACCCGCCTATTCAGCACTTTTTGAACATGAAAATGGAATACGCCTGTGAATTGCTCGATGCCAGCACTCTTAGCGTAAAGGCCATAGCAGCTGAGTTAGGTTACAACGACCCGCTGTATTTTTCTCGATTGTTTAAACGCACTATCGGTGTATCACCCTTGATCTACCGCAAGTCAACGCAAGGTTAAACCAAAATACGGTTGTACCAATCCAGTGTCTCGACATATGGTGCTGCCACCACTAGGAGAAAACCATGTACCAGTTCAGCGAACAATCCCAGGCATTTCAGACCCAATTACAGCAGTTTATGGACCAGTATATCTATCCGAATGAGTCCACCTTCGAACATCAACTCGCCACTGCAGACAACCGCTTCGCACCGGTGCCCATCGTTGAAGAACTGAAGCAAAAGGCCAAAGAACAAGGCCTGTGGAATCTGTTTATCCCGCCCTCACATGGCGAATACACCGACTTTGGTGGACTGAGCAACTTCGATTACGCACCATTGGCTGAAACGATGGGACGAGTCGCATGGAGCGCCGAAGTTTTCAACTGTAACGCACCCGACACCGGCAACATGGAAGTGTTCATGAAATATGGCACCAAAACGCAACGGGATCGTTGGCTGACGCCTTTACTTGCAGGCGAGATACGCTCTGCCTACGCCATGACCGAACCTCAGGTGGCGTCAAGTGACGCCACTAACGTCGAACTCTCTATCGAAGCAGACGGGGATGAGTGGGTACTCAATGGGCGCAAATGGTTTATTACCGGCGCGATGTACGAAAAGACCGAAATTTTTATCGTGATGGGAAAATCCGACCCAAACAATCCATCGCGCCACCTGCAACAGTCTCAGGTATTGGTCCCCAAAGGCACGCCTGGGCTACATATTATCCGACCACTGACAACTTTGGGTTACGACGACGCCCCCCACGGTCACGCTGAACTTCGCTTCGAAAACTGCCGCGTACCCAAAGACAACATTCTTCTTGGAGAAGGACGAGGCTTTGAGATCTCACAAGGGCGCCTAGGCCCCGGGCGCATGCACCACTGCATGCGTTTAATCGGTGCGGCTCAACGCGCGCTCGAGATTACCTGCCAACGCGTAACGCAGCGGAAAACTTTCGGCAAACAGCTTGCCGAGCATCAATCAGTTCGAGAAGACATTGCGGATTG